>CAZFET010000499.1:858-1974 GCA_964517545.1 uncultured Burkholderiaceae bacterium | reverse complement strand
AAATGTCCGACAAGCTGCCAGAGCTTGTCGGCAGCTTCCGGTTTGGCGCAACCCAAAGTCACCGACAAGCTCTCCCCAGCTTGTCGGATGTCTGTCACTCATTTGAGTTGCAACACGCGCTTGGCGTTTCCAAACAGAATTTTGCGCACGGCAGTTTCATCAGGCGCTAAACGACGAATCGTGTCCAGCGTCCGAATGCCACAGCATTTGTCGCTCTTGATATCCACGTCCTGACAATCGCTGCCGTAAAGCAATTTGTCTTGATGGCGCGCGAGAAAGCCGCGCGTGAACTCTTCATCGCGCAGCAACGCGCGCATCCCAGACCCGGCGGATAGATCACCATACAGGTTGGGATAAGCGCCGAGCCATTTATCGCTCAACCCGCCGGGCACGATGGGGCCTTGCGGATACAGGTCGGTTTGATCCTTGAGCTGGCCGATATTGCCCCACCAGGTTTGCGCGTGAGCGATGAAGTTGACCTGCGGAAACTTCTCCAGCACTTTGTAGAAACGCTCGAAGCCTGTGTTGTACTTGTTGTGTTGAAAGTGCAGCAGCACGGGCACGCGGTAAGCGCGCGCAATCGCGGCGACCAGTTCAATGTGCTTGGAATCGCACTCGACCGGGAACTTCTGTTCGCCGATGCCAATGGCGCCCAGCTTCAGATACTTTTCCAGCACCTGCCGGGTTTCCGGCAAGTCGGGCAACTCATTCGCAAAGAAGACAAACTGTTTGGGATATTTTTTGCCGAGCGCCAGACAAGTATCATTGCCGTAGCAATCAGCTTCCAAGCCGTATTTTGAACCGGCTGGTAATAACACGGTCCTCGTCACGCCGAGCGCGCGCTGATGTTGCAGCAAGTCGGCATCGGTGCGACCCCAGTAATGCGTGTGCTGATGAATATCAATGATTGGCTCGGTTGTGTTTGCGCTTGGCAAGTAGTGCGCGCAAGTGGCGGCGCAAGCAAGCTGTACAAAACCGCGGCGAGAAAGTGTGTGCTTATCAGCTTTCATTGCTCTTCAAGCTCCTTCATCGCCAACGCATCCGGTAATGCAAATGCAAAAATTTTTGTCCCCAAATCGTCAGCACGTGATCAGTGCGCAGGCTGCCCGCTTCACC
>CAZFET010000499.1:617-848 GCA_964517545.1 uncultured Burkholderiaceae bacterium | reverse complement strand
TAGCGAACAAAGAGCGTCTCAGCGTCTTTGCGCACCGTGAAATAAAAACCCGGATCGCCAAACCGCTCGCCGACGGAGTAGAGCGAAAACGAGCCGTCCGCATTGGCGACCGGTTTCATCAATACAATGGCATTCCCATTCGGCAGCGGAAACACGACTTTGACACAAGCTCCAACGCGATTGGGAATGTGGCAGAAAGAATAACTGCCCGCGTAAAGCACCATCTGATTG
>CAZFET010000499.1:0-606 GCA_964517545.1 uncultured Burkholderiaceae bacterium | reverse complement strand
AGGGACGAAAGAAGCCGCGCCATTCCGACCAGACATCCAATTCATAAGCCGACGCGCGCTCGTAAAAATCGGCCACACGATGCTGGATTTTTGTGGGGTCGAAATCCGGCGCGGCCAACGCGTCAAAGCGCGGAACCAGCCCTTGCACCGCCTCGCCGCGTTTCAACTCCAGCCCCGCTTCGACCGCCAACTCTTCATAAAAATTGCCGCCGATTTTGGTTGTCTTGCCAATCGGCCCTGCTAGCCAGGGAGCGTCGGCCAGCCTGACGCTGTGCCCGGTCAACTGCACCCAACGCTGTGTCACCCAATCGGAAAAATAGCCGCGTTTGTTGCCTAACCAGATCATAGCTCGACTGCCCTGCCGCTCCTGGCCGATTCGTAGACTGCTTGCACCACGCGCAGATCATCAACGCCCGCCGCAATCGCGACCGGCGCAGGCCGCCCAGCACGCACGGCTTCGAAAAATTGCCGGTGTTGATTGAACGGGTTGTTGACATCGCCCAGCGACGGCGCGCTTACCGTTTGCACTTGCTGCGCCGCTGCTGCCCCCGGCGCATTTGGGGTTTGACTCGCGCTCTGGCCCGTGTAGTTGACGACGTGGCCGGT
>CAZFET010000498.1:0-1976 GCA_964517545.1 uncultured Burkholderiaceae bacterium | reverse complement strand
TGCTCGAGATCGAGCCGGCGCGCGCTGTCCATGACCGCCTGCAGCAGTTCGTCCTGCCGGCGCGGGTCGACGGCTGCGGACTCGCCGGCCGCGTCGGCGTCCCGCTCCAGCGAGCGGACCGTCTCACCGACGCGCGAGCGCGGATCGGGTGCGTCGCTGCGCAGATCGGCGATCAGCCGGCGCGTGCGATCGGAGATGCGGCTCTCCCATTGCGGCCCGAGATGCAGATGCGCGAGCGCCGCCATGTCGTGGCCGAGCTGCGCCTGCGCGGCCACGATCTTGCCGCTGTTGGCCGGGTACTTGGCGTCCTTGCCGGCGAGCCGCTTCGACACCGAACGCAGACCGCCGATCAGCCCGACTTCGCGCGACAGGTCCGAGCGCGCGATCGTGGCGTCCGTGGCGGCGCGCCCGGAGGTGGCGTTCTCCAGCCGCACCTCCTGCAACGCGTCGATGGTCTCCTCCGCCTGCGCCCGGCGCGTCGCGACGAGGTCCTTCAGCGCGGACAAGGCGTCGCGCATGTCCTGCAGGTTCTGCAGCGGAGCCGCGGAGCCGCTGCCGTCGCCCGTGGCCCGCGGGTCGCCGCGCAACGGCTGCAAGGTCCGCACCGCGTCGCTGGCGAGCTTCAGCGTGCGGAAGCTGTCGGCTTGCGTGGCCAGCGACGGCATGCGCCGCACGCTGGACACGGAGCCCGGGCGCGATGTGTCGACGGTCTCGACGATGGAGTCGCGGAACGGGTCGGTGCCGGCGAACTGCGCCTGGTCCAGCGCCGAACGTGCCTTGCCCACCGCGGCCTCCGCGGCGCGGACCCGCGCGTCCGGAACGCCGCCGCTGCGCTGCAGGGCCTGCTGCAACTGCTGCTCGCGGTAGGCCAGGGTCGAGCGCAGGCCGTCGAGCTGCTCGTCGGCGTGGCGTGCGTACCGGCCGGCGAGGCGACCCAGTTCCTGCGACGCCTTGACGGCCTGCGAGTAGGCGTGCGGCGCGAGGTCGAGCGTCTCCTGCACCTGCTGCATCAGCGAACGCTGCATGCCCTGCGTGCCCGGCCGGTCCGCGAGCTGCGACACCCGGTCCAGCAGCCGCTGCACGTTGCCCTGCAGACGCGCGAGCTCGCCATCGGCGTCCTGCAGCGTGGTGTCGATGCGCGCCCAGCGCTCGACGATCTTCTCGCGCGCGGCGATGGCGGACTTGAACTCCTGGTCCTGCACGAGCTCCTTGCGTGTGTAGCGCTTCTGGCGCATCCCGGCGAGCAGGTCGGTCACCAGGTCCAGCGGCGCCTGCAGCGCGCGGTTCACCGCCCGGTCGATGCCGGCGAACGGGTCGAAGTTGGACGCACGCGTACCGGCGGCCTTCGCCGCGTCGTTGCGCAGGGGCGCGTCCAGCGCATTCCACACGGCGCCGAAGGCGCGGCGCGTCGCGCCACTGGTCGCCGCGATCGGCACGGCCACGAGATCGCCCAGCGGGCGCCTGGCTGGCGCGGACGGTGGCGTGGACGGCGGTTGCGGGCCGTCCGGCGTCGACATGCCGCTGCCGGACCTCGTCATGCCGACGATGCCGTCGACGTCGCGGCCCCAGGTCCGGCGTCCGTCGACGGCCGCTTGCAGCAGGTCGTCGAGCGTCGCGGGCCCGGCCTGCAACCGGGTCACCAGCACGCGCAACTGATCGCGCGACACGCCGAGGCTGTCGGTCACCTTGGACAGGTGCTGGTTCAGCGCCTTCTTGCCGCGCGGCAGTTGCAGCGCCTGCTGTGCGGCGTCGAGATCGAAGGACGAGTCGATCCAGGCCTTCAGGCTGCGCAGATCCCGCGGGTTCAACGCGACGTCGGTGAACGGCGGGCTGGTCAGCACCTCGTCGCTGCTGCGCGGTCCGTCGCGCCGCTGCCAGCTCGACGGATCGACGGCGGCCGGCACGCTCGCCGGCGATGCATCGGCCACGAAGCGCTGCAGCGCCGGGTCGGCCGCGCCGTCGAAGCCGAGCAGCCC
>CAZFET010000497.1:899-1990 GCA_964517545.1 uncultured Burkholderiaceae bacterium | reverse complement strand
CGGAAAAGTTCGCCGATTTCGATCTGTTCCTGGCCGGCTCCTGGAGCCACACCAAACCCTCGGAGGTTTCGCGCATTCCCTTCTACCAGATGATGGGCATGGGGTTGCTCAGCTCCAACGGCCAGTTGGAATCCCAGGACGGTTACAGCGTCTATACCGGCATCGTCTATAACATGCCTTGGAATGCGCGCCTGGGCTTGGAGTACAACTGGGGGTCCCAGTACTGGTTCAACATGACCGGCGCCGAAGATTCCCTGGTCGCCAGCAAGTTGGCCGCGCGCGGCCAGGTCTGGGAAGCCTATTGGCATCAGCAGATTTTCAAGAACACCTTCTTCGTCACCCTGGGCGGTCAATACTACGATTACGAATATTCGGGCAGCGGCAATCCTCTGGGCGCCCCGGTGAAGATCTCGGATATTACTTCCGTGGATGCCGTCAACGCCGTGGCCGATGAGGTCTGGGTGGCCTACTTGTCGGCCACTCTGCGGTTTTAGAGAACGATGGCGTCGATCGAACAAGGCGTGATGCCAAAAATACTCCATCTGCTGTGCAGCGTCCCGGACGACACCGTGGCGGAGTTGATCGGCGTCATGAGCGGCGATGGGGGGGCCACCGTCATCAGTCTTTACCCTGACGATGTGGCCGCCACCCCCGTGGATTGGCAGCGGGTGGTTCAGGATATCATGGCCCACGAACGAGTCGTCTGCTGGTGGTAGGTAGCATGCAAACCCTGGCTATCTTCGTCATCTCCGATCGCCATCTGGAATATGTCTTTCCGCTGGCGCAGGCCGCCCAGCGGGAAGGGCTGATGGTTTGCGTGCATCTGCTGGGATCGGGCGTGCGCCTGGTGCGCCAGGAGGCTTTCGACCGATTGACCGCCTTGGCGCGAATTAGCATTTGCGGCGAAAGCGCCGAATTCTTTCAAGTAGATCGCCAACTGGCCAAAGAGCGGCAAGGAAAAATCGTTCCAGCCGGTGAAATGGCGCGGATACTTCGACGGTGCGACCGCCATCTGTTTATTTAAGATAACAGTATTAACGCATCAGTTAACAGGTGTAAGCAGGCGCTAACCGACGATCTGGTCGCGGTCG
>CAZFET010000497.1:0-889 GCA_964517545.1 uncultured Burkholderiaceae bacterium | reverse complement strand
ACAACTAAAAACGCAGCGTCCTGGCATGCCGGTTGCTACTTGGGTATTGGAAACGGTCGTGCACATTCGCATCACCTGATTTCAACCGATGATACGTAAAAAGATAAAGAGGAGAATTTTAATCATGAAGAAAACCGCTATCACCGTTTTGGCTCTTTTCCTCACCTTATCATTCTTCGGCGCCGCCATGGCGGCCGAAAAGGGCAACGAGCGCAAAGGCAAATACACCTATCGCAATGTCTACAAAGCCTGCTTCGAGCGCGGCGCCGTGCAATCCCAAAAACCGGCGCTGAATCCCGACGCCAAGACCCAGGACCAATGGACCCGCGTTTTCGAAGGCAAGGATTATGAGCAATTCGGCTGCCAGCAGGAGTGGGGCGCGCTCAGTGAAGAAGATATGGCCGATATCTATGCCTATCTCTATGAGCACGCCGCGGATTCGCCTGCGCCCGCCAAGTGCAAGTAGTATTTAGAACCGCGACGCGATCGGAGCACAGGGTGGTTTTGAAACCGCTTTCAAGCGCGGAACGAAACGAGGACGGACCCATGAATACACGGAGTGGAATAGGGGTGCGGACCATGATCACGGCCATGCTGGCGGCTGTTCTGCTATGGCTGCCGGTCAAGACGGCCCTTGCGGACAGCGGCGACCCGGCGCCAGGGCGCACCTTGGCCCAACAGGCCACCCGGGATCAGGCCCAGTGGACGACGACCGATCACGGCAAGCACGCTGCCCTGCAAAAGACTTTCAATAATGGCAATGAGATCACGGCGGCCTGCCTTTTCTGTCACTCCGAAGCCGCGGAACAGTTCAAGCAGACGATTCACTGGACCTGGATCGGCGATACCGTCGCCGGCGGGAAGCAATTGGGCAAAGCCGGTGACTCGT
>CAZFET010000496.1:0-2032 GCA_964517545.1 uncultured Burkholderiaceae bacterium | reverse complement strand
CCGAGTTCACCGTGGTGCTGGCCGAGGCCGGCGCCAACAAGGTGTCGGTCATCAAGGCCGTGCGCGAGATCACCGGCCTGGGCCTGAAGGAGGCCAAGGACCTGGTCGACGGCGCGCCGAAGCCCGTGAAGGAAGGCATCGCCAAGGCCGACGCCGAGGCTGCCAAGAAGAAGCTGGAAGAAGCCGGCGCGAAGGTCGAACTCAAGTGAGGGCGAGCGGGGTCGGCATTCGCCGGCCCCATCTCGGCGGCGCCGCGCAAGCGGCCCGCGGAGAGCAGCGCGAAGCGCGGCGAGCCGCGCTTCGCAGTGTTCTCTGATCCGACTGCAGGGAACGGGTTTGGTCGGACTCCGGTGCAAGGCCGGGGTTGTCCGCCAGCGGCTGGTAGTGGCCAGCCACCAAGCCTGAGGACGCAACGTCCGATGGGCCAGTCGCCGACACGCGCAGGTCAGGGCCGGACCTGCGCAGTCGACACGGAGTGATCGATGGCGCAAACCAATCCCACGTACACCTACACCGAGCGCAAGCGCATCCGCAAGAGCTTCGGCAAGCGCGAGAGCGTCCTGAACGTTCCCTATCTGCTCACGATGCAGAAGGACTCGTACCGCGCCTTCCTGCAAGCCGAGGTGCCACCGCAGAAGCGCAAGGCCGAGGGCCTGCAGGCGGCGTTCCTGTCCGCGTTCCCGATCGTCTCGCACAACGGGTTCGTGGAGATGAAGTTCATCGAGTACAACATCGCCAAGCCCCCGTTCGACGTGCGCGAGTGCCAGCAGCGCGGCCTCACGTTCGCCGCGGCCGTGCGCGCGAAGCTGCAGATGATCATCTACGACCGCGAGAGCTCCACGAGCCAGAGCAAGGTGGTCAAGGAGATCAAGGAGCAGGAGGTCTACATGGGCGAGGTGCCGCTCATGACCGACTACGGCTCGTTCATCGTCAACGGCACCGAGCGCGTCATCGTCAGCCAGCTGCACCGCTCGCCGGGCGTGTTCTTCGAGCACGACAAGGGCAAGACGCATTCGAGCGGCAAGCTGCTGTTCTCCGCGCGCATCATCCCGTACCGCGGCTCGTGGCTGGACTTCGAGTTCGACCCGAAGGACATCCTGTACTTCCGCGTCGACCGCCGTCGCAAGATGCCGGTGACGATCCTGCTCAAGGCGATCGGCCTCAACCCCGAGCAGATCCTGGCCCACTTCTTCGTCTTCGACAACTTCCGCCTGATGGACTCGGGCGCGCAGATGGAGTTCGTGCCCGACCGCCTGCGCGGCGAGGTGGCGCGCTTCGACATCACCGACGCGCAGGGCAACGTGGTGGTCGAGAAGGACAAGCGCATCACCGCGCGCCACGTGCGCCAGCTCGAGCAGTCGGGCACGCAGTTCGTCAGCGTGCCCGAGGACTTCCTCGTCGGGCGCATCGTCGCGAAGAACATGGTCGACCCGGAGACCGGCGAGATCGTGGCCAAGGCCAACGACGAGCTGACCGAGAGCCTGCTGAAGAAGCTGCGCGCGGCCGGCGTCAAGGAGCTGCAGTGCCTGTACACGAACGAGCTCGACGAGGGCGCGTTCATGTCGCAGACCCTGGCGATCGACGAGACGGCCGACCAGCTCGCCGCGCGCGTGGCCATCTACCGCATGATGCGCCCCGGCGAGCCGCCGACCGAAGACGCCGTCGAGGCGCTGTTCCACCGCCTGTTCTACTCGGCCGACACCTACGACTTGTCGCGCGTCGGCCGCATGAAGTTCAACGCGCGCGTCGGCCGTGACACGCCCGACGGCCCGATGACCCTGACCAACGACGACATCCTCGACGTCGTCAAGATCCTGGTCGAGCTGCGCAACGGCCGCGGCGAGGTCGACGACATCGACCACCTCGGCAACCGCCGCGTGCGCTGCGTCGGCGAGCTGGCCGAGAACCAGTACCGCTCGGGCCTCGCGCGCATCGAGAAGGCGGTGAAGGAACGTCTCGGCCAGGCCGAGACCGAGGCGCTGATGCCGCACGACCTGATCAACTCCAAGCCGATTTCCGCGGCCCTGAAGGA
>CAZFET010000495.1:0-2057 GCA_964517545.1 uncultured Burkholderiaceae bacterium | reverse complement strand
ATCGGCGCCGAGTTCGTGCGCCAGTACCGGGCCGAGGACTGGCAGGTCACGGCCACGGCGCGCGGCGACGACGCGCTGGCGGCCTTGCGCGCGGCCGGCGCCGACGCCGTCGCGCTGGACGTGACGCATGCCGACGACGTGGCGCGCCTGGCCGCGCGGCTCGACGGTCGCGCGTTCGACGTGATCGTGCACGCGGCCGGTGTGCTGCAGCGGACCAGCGGCCTCGTGCCGCCGACCGACGAGGACTTCGACCGCACCATGCACGCCAACGTGCTCGGCCCGATGCGCGTGCTGCCGCAGCTCGCCGGCGTGCTCGCGCCGGGCGCGCGGCTCGCGCTGATCTCGTCGCGCATGGGCTCGATCGGCGCGCGCGCCGGCACCAGCAGCTGGCTGTACCGCGCGTCGAAGGCCGCGGCCAACTCGGTGCTGAAGGACGTGTCGATCGAGTGGGCCGGGCGCGCGGTCTGCGTGGCCTTTCATCCCGGCTGGGTGCGCACCGACATGGGCGGGCCGAACGCCGACCTCACGGCCGAGGCGGCCGTGCGCTCGATGCGCCGGGTGATCGCCGGCCTGACCGCGCAGGACAACGGCCGCTTCCTGAACTTCGACGGCAGCGCGATCGAGTGGTGAGCGCGCCGTGACCCTCATGACCAGGAGGACCCGATGCTGCTGAGCGACGACCACCGTGCGGTGCAGGACGCGGTGCGCGCCTTCGTGCAGGACCGCATCGCGCCGAACGCGGCGCGCTGGGACAAGGAGCACCACTTTCCGAAGGCCGAGCTGCGCGGCCTCGCCGAGCTCGGCTGCTACGGCGTGGCGGTGCCGACCGAGTACGACGGCGCCGGGCTCGACTACCTGGCGCTCGCGCTCATCCTCGAGGAGATCGCCGCCGGCGACGGCGCCACCTCGACCATCGTGTCGGTCAACAACTGCCCCGTGTGCTCGATCCTGATGGCCTTCGGCGACGAGCAGCAGAAGCAGCGCTTCCTCAGGCCGCTGGCGCGCGGCGACATGCTGGGCGCGTTCTGCCTCACCGAGCCGCACGTCGGTTCCGAGGCGGGCGGGCTCAGGACCACCGCCCGGCGCGACGGCGACCACTACGTGCTCGACGGCGTCAAGCAGTTCATCACCAGCGGCAGGAACGGCGACCTGGCCATCGTGATGGCCGTCACCGACAAGGCCGCCGGCAAGAAGGGCATCAGCGCCTTCGTCGTGCCGACCGACACGCCCGGCTACGTGGTCGCGCGCGTCGAGGACAAGATGGGCCAGCACGCGAGCGACACCGCGCAGATCGTGTTCGACGGCTGCCGCGTGCCGGCGTCGCACCGGCTCGGCGACGAAGGCATGGGCCTGAAGATCGCGCTGTCGGGGCTCGAAGGCGGGCGCATCGGCATCGCGTCGCAGGCCGTGGGCATGGCGCGTGCGGCGTTCGAGGCCGCGCTGGCCTACAGCAAGGAGCGGCGCGCCTTCGGCCAGCCGATCTTCGAGCACCAGGCGGTGCAGTTCCGGCTGGCCGAGATGGCCACGCAGATCGAGGCGGCGCGCCAGCTCATCTGGCACGCCGCGAGCCTGAAGGACGCCGGGCGACCGTGCCTGAAGGAAGCCGCGATGGCCAAGCTCAACGCCACCGAGATGGCCGAGCGCGTGTGCTCGTCGGCCATCCAGGTGTTCGGCGGCTACGGCTACGTCAGCGACTTCCCGGTCGAGCGCATCTACCGCGACGTGCGCGTGTGCCAGATCTACGAAGGCACGAGCGAGGTGCAGAAGATCCTCATCGGCCGCGCGCTGGCCTGAGGCGCGCGAGGTCGTCGCCCGCCGTGCGCCGGACCCGCCGCCGATGAACGAAGCCGACGCGCGCCGCGTCCTGCTGCTGCGCGCCCTCGAGACCGCCGCGCCCGACGGCCCGCTGTGGACCGCCGAAGACCGCGAGTGGGCGACGCGCGCGGCGCGCGACGCGCTCGGCACCGAGGCGCCGGCCGAGGACTGGCTGGCCGGGCGCGCGCGCATCGCGATGCAGCGCCTCGCGCCGCGCGACACCGCCCTGGCGCGGCGCGCCG
>CAZFET010000494.1:0-2058 GCA_964517545.1 uncultured Burkholderiaceae bacterium | reverse complement strand
ATTTTATGTTTCAGCTCTCTCCTGATGAGGCAGAATCTTTGAGGTTCCAAATTGGAACCTCAAACGTGGGGCGCGGCGGCAGGCGGTCTTCTCCTTATGCTTTCACCGAACATGGCGCCGTGATGCTAGCCGCAGTGCTCAACAGTCCGATTGCCGTTGAAGCAAGCATCCAGGTCGTGCGCGCCTTCGTCCGCTTGCGCACGATTCTCGCCGCCCATAAAGAGCTTGCCCGCCAGCTCAAAGCTTTGGAGAAAAAGACTGATTACAAATTCACCGTGGTGTTCAAGCTCAATACTGTGAACATTTTTGGGGGTAGGGGTGAAATGAAAAGGGTCGTTTGGCAGAGAGAAGGTGATGATCAAAACGCCTTCCCTTGTTGCACGACCCGTGACAATTGTCACGGCTACCTTAAAACAGTTGCCGGCACTGACCAAGCCCCGGCAGAAATTTATGGTGGCTTTGTTCGCCACGATTTTGGCGCTGGTGATACCGGCCTAAAGTGTGCTTGAGTAGCTTTTTGACAAGAAAATGAGTCCAGTGATAACCCTTGTGCAAGTTTACCGACCAACACAAGGAGTATCGCATGGACTCGACCAAAGTATTCTGCCCGAACGAAGCTTGCCCGGCCAGCGGGCGCATTGGCGCGGGCAACATTACGGTGCATGACAAAAAGAAGTGCCGCTACCGCTGCAACGTTTGCCACAAAGCCTTCAGCGAGCGCAAAGGAACGCCCTTCTACCGCTTGCGCACCGCGGTGGATGTCGTGGTGCTGGTGCTCAAATTGTTGTCGCGCGGTTGCCCCGTGCAGGCCATCGTCTTCGCCTTCGAGCTCGATGAGCGCACGGTGGCGGACTGGCAAGCGCGCGCCGGGCAACATTGTCAGGCCGTGCACGAACAGTTGGTCGAACAGCCGCGCGCCTTGGGCGAAGTCCAGTTGGATGAGATCCGGGTCAAGCTGCGTGGCCGCGCCGTGGCTTGGTTGGCGCAGGCCATCGAAGTGCCGACGCGCTTGTGGTTGGGCGGTGTCATTGCGCCGGTGCGTGATGCCAAGCTGATCGGGGCCTTGGTGGCGCGCGTCAAACGCGCGAGCAGCGCCCTGACGCGCGGCTTGCTGTTTGTCACGGATGGGCTGGCCAGTTACCCAACGCAGCTCAAAAAAGTCTTTCGCGAGCCGGTGCCGACGGGTGAGCGGGGGCGTCCCCAACTGCGCGAATGGCCGCAGTTGCAGATCGTGCAGTGCGTCAAACACTACGTCGGCGGCCAGCTCGAGCGTGTGGAACGGCGGCTCGTGCAAGGCAGCGCGGAGTTGATTGAAAGCTTGCGCCACAAGGTGGCAGGTGGCGGTGTGCTCAACACGGCCTTCATCGAGCGACTCAACAGCACCTTTCGTAGTCATCTGGCCGCCTTGGGTCGGCGGACGCGGAACTTGGCGGCGCAGTGCCCAGGGCTGGAGCGGGCACTCTACTTGACTGGGACGGTGTACAACTTTTGCACCGAACACGCGGCGTTGCGGCTGCCGGGCCTGATGGGCGGGCACAAGTGGTTGGCGCGCACGCCCGCGATGGCGGCGGGCTTGACCGATCATTGTTGGACAGTGGAAGAGTTGTTGAACTATCACGTGCCACCTCCGCGGTGGGTGCCGCCGAAGCAGCGTGGGCGCCCTTCGCGGGCGCGCAAAGCAATGATTGAAAAGTGGGCTTAGCAAGCACACTTTAGTGCGGTATCACCCGGCGCAGCGGGGCGAGGGCCTTTTCAGGCTCGCGGCGGCGCAGATAAAATTGCCCGCTGGAGATTTCCGTGTGCGCCTGATAAGTCTGAAACATCAGGTCTTTCGGATTTTCGACGACGAGCTTTTCGAGCAGCGCGGCGGAAGTTTGCAGGTGGCGTAGCGCCGTCTCCGCGTCGTTCCTGTTTTCCAAAACCGCCGCCGTCTGTCACAATCGCGATCTTGTGGCTCTGAAGAGGAGGCTGGCATGCGAGAACCTTGGCAAAATCAAAAAGCTCCTCGGTTGTTTTCGCTTCTATTATCCCTGCTTGCTTGAAGATTGAAGAATAAAC
>CAZFET010000493.1:0-2066 GCA_964517545.1 uncultured Burkholderiaceae bacterium | reverse complement strand
TGCCGTCCTGCGGCTTGCGCCGCTCGGAGATGTCGAGGTCGCACATGATCTTGATGCGCGAGATCAGCGCGTTGCGGTAGTTGTGCGGCAGCTCGAGGTACGGGTGCAGCACGCCGTCCTTGCGGAAGCGGATCTTCACCTTGTCGCGCCCCGGATAGCTCTCGACGTGGATGTCGGACACGCCCTGCGTGTGCGCCTCGACGATCATCTGGTTGATCAGGCGCACGAGCGAGTTGTCGCTCTGCTCGATCTGGCGGTCTTCCTCGGGCAGCACGCGCTCCATCTGCTCGCGCTCGAGCGACTCGACCAGCTTGCCGGCGTCGGCCGGGTCGAACTCGATCACGTCGGACGACACCATCTCGGCCGGGCCCCAGGCGTCGGCGCCGATCTTCTGGTAGGCCGCGCGCAGCACGCCGTCGATCTCGCCGTGCTGCGCGAGCACCGGCACCACCTTGCACTGCGCGACGAACTCCAGCTCGTCGAGCGCGGCGCGCCGGCTCGGGGCGGAGATCGCGACCACGAGGCTCGCGCCGCGGATCATCAGCGGCAGCGCCTGCAGCCGGTGCGCCACGTGGCCGGGCACCTTGCGCAGCGCGTCGGTGTCGACGGGGAACTGGCGCACGTCGACCAGCGGGTAGCCCATCTTGCGCGCCAGCGCGGTCTGCAGGTCCTGCCGCGAGACCATGCCCATGCGCACCAGGATCTCGCCCAGCGGCACGCTGCGATCGCGCTTCTGCGACTCCAGCGCCGACGCCAGCTGCTCGGGCGTGATGAGCCCCAGCCCGAGCAGCGCCTCGCCGATGCGCACCATCGGCATGCGGCTTTGCTGCTCCAGCGCGAGCAGCAGCTGCTCCGGCGTGACCGCCTGCTTGATGACGAGGATGTCGCCGAGCTTCTGGTTGCGCAGCCGCTGCTGCTCGGCCGCGGCGCGCTCCACCTGCTCGGGCGTCGCGGCGTTGTGCTCGACCAGCAGCTCGCCGATGCGCGAGCCGAAGTCGAACGACTTGTAGGCCGCGCGCGGCACGAACACGCGCTTCACGCGACCGTCGTCGTCGAGCGGCTGGAACAGGAACAGGCCGAACGGATGCTCGGCGTGGCCGATGGTCTCGCCTTCGGTCTCGCGCCCGTCGCTCCAGTGGATCTGGAAGGTCGAGCGCGGCCGGCCGCGCAGCATCTCGCCGTTGGCGCTGTCGTCGAATGCGGTGAAGGGCGCGAGCGGCTGCGTCAGCGTGAGCGAGCGGAACTGGTGGAAGCGCAGCGGCACGGTGGTGCGCGACGGCGGCACCTGCACGTGCGCCACCTGCTCGTCGGGCACGAAGAAGATGAGCCGGCCCCGGATCGTCTGGCCGTTCAGGCCCTCGATCTCGCACGGCTCCGACGCGTGCTGCTCGTCGGCGGCCGGGTAGCTGGCGTACGGCGGCGTGGGCCAGCGGAACGCGCTCACCCGCGCCTTCTCGGGCGTGGTGTGCAGCGGCCCCGGACTCACCGGCACCAGGGTGAGCGGCGGGAGGGACAGGTCGGTCATGGCGCGTTCCTCGGCATGGGCTGCGTGCAGGTTCGCGCCTGCACGCGCCGCGCGCGGGCACGGACGTCCAGGCCCACCGCGGTCATGCTCGCATGCTAGGAGCGCGCACCCGCGCGCAAAGGCCGGAGAAGAACGGCCGTAGGCGGCCAGTTCAGCCCTTCATCTGCTGCGGCAGCCAGGTCACCAGCGACGGCACGAAGTAGATGAGCGCCACCGCCACGACCATGAGGAAGAAGAAGGGCAGGGTCACGCGCGCGATCCAGCCGATCTCGCGCCGCGTCATGCCCTGCAGCACGAAGAGGTTGAAGCCGACTGGCGGCGTGATCTGCGCCATCTCGACCACCAGCACGACGAAGATGCCGAACCACAGCGGGTCGATGCCGACCTTCTGGATGGTCGGCATGATCACGCCCATGGTCAGCACCACCATCGAGATGCGGTCGAGCAAGCAGCCGAGCAGGACGCAGAAGAGCGCGATCGCGACGAGCAGCTCGCCCTTGCCGAGGCCCAGCGAGCCGATCCACTCGGCCAGGTGTCGCGG
>CAZFET010000492.1:0-2070 GCA_964517545.1 uncultured Burkholderiaceae bacterium | reverse complement strand
CCTCCAGCTAATCAGGTTGCAACCGCAAAGGTTTTACTCGGTGACGGAGAATCAAAAAGATGTATGGCGCAATTCGGTGCAAAGCCTGTGATAAGTTGTAGATGAGTTTTTTAAATTCCTCTTGTAAAGTGAACGACCACGAGCGTAGAATTCCCTTTGGATTGCAAACTGTCTGACAGCAGGTGAGGAGGATGGCCATGGGACAAAGAATGACGTGGGAAGAAATGAAAAAGGAGTCCCCCTCTTGTAAGTTTTTAATGGCTAATAATCCCACACGACCATCTGAATTTGTCATATTTTGTTCTCTATAGCGGTACTATTTACCTCGATGCAAATTACCGGTTTCTAGTCTTTTAAGAAAACGTTCCATCGTTATAAATTCATAATGACACTCGCCGTATCTTAGTTGTTCAGAAAAAAATTTATTGGAGGGTTCTGATTACAACCCTTAACTCTTTGATATTTAAGGTTTTTAACCTTATTTTATTATTTCAAGATTGAGACAATGTGGTTTTTGCACAGTTCTGATTTTAAGTCCATCGAATTCAATGGACTTAAAGATTATCTCATTTTGCTGCACATTGTATAAATTCGCTGCACCTTTATAACGGAGCAAAAAGTTACGGAGCAAATGGTCTAACCAACCAAGAAATCAGATGTTTGATAAAGCCTCATGCCAAGTGCGCTCGTCAAATGCTGCAGATAAAAATCATGAAATAATAATCAGATTAGCCTTCGGCTGAAACTTGTTGCTTCATCAAAAGAGTTTTTCTAGCTCTTGTTTCAATAGGTACGGGAGTTGTTTGATTGTTGCCCACTGACTTCGCGGCGTGAATAGCTTAAGTTCCCTGCTTATCGTTCCAGAATCTAGTTTCTCCACCTCCTCTAAAAGCCGCTTTTTTTGGGACGCGATCTCTCCTATTCCTAATCGTTCTCTAAGAATGAAGTAGAGATCAAAAAAATCACGCGGTTTCCTGCGTCGAAACAGAGCATCCACTTTTTCAAACACCATCTGATCCACGGAAAGAACTCGAACCGAATACGAAGCCCAAAGAGGAGTCGTTACCAACACAGGATCTATTTTCACTTGTCGCATTTCGCGCAAAGAGATGTTCCATTCGATTTCCACAGGCCAATCATAGATTTCGGTTTTAGCGAGAGCAAACCAACCTCCACTCGTCTTATTGGATTCAACAAGCTTTATATCTAGTCCGGCCATGGAAGCCTCAAAAATGGTCTCTTTGAGGCTTTCACCTATGTGAAACGTTTTTCCCCAACCCGTGAAATCGAGATCTTCCGAGAACCTCGGGCTTTTCCAAATAATTCGCAGAGCGGTTCCTCCTTTGAAAGCGAGGTTTACTTGGCGCCGCATACCTTGAGACAGGCTCGACAAGAGGACATGCTGAACGTATTCTCTGGCTACGTTCAGTTCCGTCGTCTGCCACTTATCGCGCAATTCTTCGATCTGAAATCTTGAAATCATAGTGATACCAATCCAATAAGTCGGGTTTTCCAAACACCTTCAAGTAATTTTGAAACTTCTGTTTTTTGATGCCGACAAGTGAAAGCCGCTCATTCAAGGATGCTCTTTTTAAAAAAATAAAGTAGCAGTAATCTGCTAGGGCTTTTTCCCGTTCGGCAATCAGAATCGGTTCTCCGCCAATTTCAACGGAACGGTATCCGCAGAACGCTTGGCGCTTGATCGTGCGATAGAGATACAAACGATCACCCGCTTCAAATTCGCGCGTGGTTTTAGTCGTAATAGAAGTCACAGAAAAAACGGACTCTGGTATAAGGCCGTGATATGATAACGCGGACTCAAGGGAAATATAGGACGGCTTGTAAAGTTGGTTCGCAATAAGCCATGGCGATGGCATCCGGTTTGTGGAAATATAAAGTCCGCGTTTAAGTCTGCAAAGAAACCCTTTTTTTGTGTACCGGATAAGCATGAATTTCGCCACGACTTCACTGACCCCGGTGATAGCCAGAAATTCCTGGCTTGAGAAGACCTTAACCTTCGACACATTGAGTTTGTTATCGATCTCTATTCATTTCAAAAAAAAAAAAAAA
>CAZFET010000491.1:0-2074 GCA_964517545.1 uncultured Burkholderiaceae bacterium | reverse complement strand
CAGCCGTGGATGAGATGATCGAGAAGCTGAACAAAGAGGTTGAATAGAAGGGCTTTGAGGAACTCAGTGAGTTGCTGCGCCGTGAAGGGCAGGCTGTAACCGGCGCGGTCTTTGCGGAGGTGCTCAAGAGTCGTGGCGCGCAAGCGCGTGCCGCCACCACGCACATCTGTGAAGGCTGCGGACGTAGTTTGACCAGGCAGCCCAAATTGCAGCGCCGCACGCTCGAAAGTCTACATGGAGAAATTGAAATCGAGCGGCCTTATTTTTACTGCAAGCATTGTGGCAAAGGCTACTACCCGTTTGATGCGGCATTGGAGATCGCACCGGAACGCAAGCAGTATGACTTGCAGCGCGCCGCCGCCGAGTTGTTTACCGAAGTTCCGTTTGAGCGCGCCAGCCAAATCTTTGAACGGCTGACCGGGATCAAGCTGGGCGCACATTGCCAGCAGGAAGTCGCGGCCAAGTTAGGAGAAGTAGCGGATACGGTGCGTGTGCTGCCTAGCCGCCAGCGGGTGGAAGAAATCATCGAGCAAGCCAGTCAAGGGCGCACTTGGCGTCCCGTCTTGGTGGTGGCGGCAGAGGGCGCGGAGGTGCCGACCCGCCCCGTCGCCAAGCGCAGGTCAGCCAAACGTGGGGCAGGCGAGTGGAAAGAAGCCAAAGGGTTCCGTATCTATTTGGTCGGCCAAGAACGCATTGAGCAGATTATGAGTTGGCACCAAATCGCGACTGAAGAAGCATTCGGTGAAGCCTTGCGCTACGCCGCGCCGCTGATTCCGGTTGGGCGTGTCAGAGTCGCCTTACTAGGCGATGGGGCGAAGTGGCTGTGGACACATTTGCAAGCGGCCTTTCCGAGCGGCAAAGAGATTTTGGATTACTATCACTGCTCCGAGCGCGTCCATCGGCTGGCGGTGCTGCAATTCGGCGCTGACACTTATCAACAAGTGCTCTGGATCGAATCGGTGATGGCGCGCTTGAACTTTGGCGAGGTCGGGAGCGTGATTTGGGGATTACAACGCATGCAAGCGGCCTCGGCTGAAGCAGCGGAAGAGATACGGAAACTGATCGGCTACTTGAAGAACAATGCACATCGGATCAATTACGCAGCGTTCAAGCGCGGGCAATATCCGCGCGGCTCAGGCGGGATCGAATCGGCCAACAAATTCATTTGCCACGTGCGGATGAAACGCAGTGGCGCGTGGTGGTACGTGATCAATGGTAACAAGATGCTGCGCTTACGGTGCGCCTTTTACAACGAGACGTTTGATGAGGTCTTTGCCCGGTACAAACGGCTCAAGCGGTAGTTAGAAACAGGGACTGCTCCCCCACTCGGCTAATGGCAAAGTACCTAAAAGTGCGGCGCATCCTATCACCCTCTTGCCGCGATTTCAAAAGCAGAGTCTCACGCTTGCCGTGCGCAGACACAGTAAAACGTGGTATCTTTCGCTTCGTTTTTCAACATCCAGCAAAACTACAGGAGCAGAGCAGCTTATGTTACTCGAAGGCAAAAACGGCCTGATCGTCGGGGTGGCCAACAAACACAGCATCGCCTGGGCGATTGCGGAATCAACGGCGCGCGAAGGCGCGCGTTTATTGTTCAACTATCAAAACGAGCGCTTGAAAGACAACGTCGAAGGGCTGATCAAAGAGCTTCCCGGCGCGAAGGCTTTTCCCTGTGATGTCGGTAATGATGCGGAGATCGAAGCTTTGATGAAAAATGTCGAGGCCGAATGCGGGCGGCTCGATTTTCTGGTGCACTCGGTGGCCTTTGCGCCGCCCGAGGCACTGAGGGGTGAATTCGTCAATACTTCGCGCCAGAGTTTTGCGACGGCGCTGGATGTGAGCGCCAACGGCGCGCTTGCGCTGACTGGCGGGCGCGACAAGAACGTGCTCGTCGTTGAGCGTGCGTCCGAAAAGGTGGTCGCGACGCTCCGTGGGCACGCCAAGGCGATCACCGCTGTCGCGTTTGCGGGCCGTGCGAACCCGCCGCTTGGCGCGGCCGCCGCGGCGCTTGCGGCGCCATCGCACGCGGTAAGTGCAAGTGCGGACGGCACTGTGCGCGTGTGGCAGGCAGACG
>CAZFET010000490.1:0-2085 GCA_964517545.1 uncultured Burkholderiaceae bacterium | reverse complement strand
CCCATAAAGATTCGGGAGCACAATAACATCATAGAGCTCGGGTTTTTGAACAAGCTGCATGCACATATTGTCCACGATGCGGTCTTCAAATTCTATTTTACCTTCGTACTCTTTGGCTACCTGGCGGCTGACTTCACGCGCGTCGGGCCGACGCAGTACCGGTTCGGGGGCACGGCGCTGTGGCGCGCGCAGTACTCCATCGAGGCAGCCCTGCCCACGGCGCAGGAGTCGAAGCTGCTCGGCATCGATCGCGCGGACCCCTGCCTGATCGTCGTGCGCCGCACCTTCACGCACGACGCCGTCATCACGATCGGCCGGCTCGTGCACCCGGGCACGCGCTACATGCTCGAGGGAGAGTTCGCGCCATGACCCCGCTCCTCGTCCGCGCCGACGACGCGCCGCCGCAGCCGTGGCGCAACGGCCTCGGCCGCACGCGCGAGCTGCTCGCGCGGCCCGCCCCCGCCGACTGGTGGGTGCGCGTCAGCGTGGCCGACATCGAACGCGACGCGCCGTTCTCCGCCTTCCCGGGGGTCGAACGCTGGTTCGCGGTGCTCAAGGGCGCGGGGGTCGACCTGCACGTCGGCGCGGCGGTGCACCGCCTCGTGCGCGGCGATGCCCCGCTGCGCTTCGACGGCGCGCAGCCCGCGCGCTGCCGGCTGCTCGACGGCCCCACGCGCGACCTCAACCTCATGCTGCGCGGCGCCTGGGGCGGCATGGTCGTCGTCGACGACGAGCTGCCGTGGCGGCCGCACGCCGCGACGTGCGGCCTGTTCAGCGCGGTGTCGGGCCGCTGCACCTGGCGCGACGACGACGGCGCCGTGCTCGACGCGGCGGACGTGCCGCCCTACGCGTTGCTGTGGTTCGACGGCGCGCCGCCGCAGCTCGAGTTTCGCGCCGCCGAGCGGCCCGCCGCGGTCGCGGGCTGGTGGCTGTCGGCCAGCCCCGGCAGCGCGCCCGCGCTCGCGTCCGCTGCCGCGGCGGCCGACCCCCGCATCCCGTGACGAGCACGCCGTCATGAGCACCCCATCGTGAGCACCGTGACCCTCTGGCGCCGCGCGCGCCTCGCCACCATGGCACCCGGCGCACCGTGGGGCTGGATCGAACGCGGCGCGCTGATCGCCGACGGCGACACCTTGCTGTGGGTCGGCGACGACGCCGCACTGCCGCGCGAGCTGAAGCCCGACGTCGAGCACGACCTCGACGGTGCGCTCGTCACGCCCGGCCTGGTCGACTGCCACACGCACCTGGTGTACGCCGGCGACCGCGCGCGCGAGTTCGAGCTGCGCCTGCAGGGCGCCACCTACGAGGAGATCGCGCGCGCCGGCGGCGGCATCCGCTCCACGGTGGCCGCCACGCGCGCCGCGCCCGACGCCGAACTGCTCGTGCTCGCGTTGCGGCGCCTCGACGCGCTGCGCGCCGAGGGCGTGACCACCGTCGAGGTGAAGTCCGGCTACGGCCTCACCGCGCACGACGAGGCGCGGCTGCTGCGCACCGCGCGCGCGCTGGCCGACGAGCGCCGCATCACCTTGCGCACCACGTATCTCGGCGCGCACGCGCTGCCGCCGGAGTACGACGGCCATGCCGACGCCTACATCGACGCGGTGTGCTCGTGGCTGCCCGCGCTGCACGCCGAAGGCCTGGTCGACGCGGTCGACGCGTTCTGCGACCGCATCGGCTTCACGCGCGAGCAGACGCGCCGCGTGTTCGAGGCCGCGCGCGCCTGCGGGCTGCCGGTCAAGCTGCACGCCGAGCAGCTGTCCGACTGCGACGGCGCCGCGCTCGCCGCCGGGTTCGAGGCGCTGTCGTGCGACCACCTCGAGCACCTGAGCGACGCCGGCATCCGCGCGATGGCCGAGGCCGGCACGGTGGCGGTGCTGCTGCCCGGCGCGTTCTACTTCCTGCGCGAGACGAAGCTGCCGCCGGTGGCGGCGCTGCGCGCGGCCGGCGTGCCCGTCGCCATCGCCACCGACCACAACCCCGGCTCGTCGCCGGTGCTGTCGCTGCTGGCGATGGTGCACATGGCCTGCACCCTGTTCCGCCTGACGCCCGAGGAGGCGTTCGCCGGCGTCACGCGCGAGGCCGCGC
>CAZFET010000489.1:0-2098 GCA_964517545.1 uncultured Burkholderiaceae bacterium | reverse complement strand
ACCAGGACGGCGACCGCTACATCGAGATCTGGAACAACGTCTTCATGCAGTTCAACCGCACCGAAGACGGCGTGATGCACCCGCTGCCCAAGCCGAGCGTCGACACCGGCATGGGCCTGGAGCGGCTGGCGGCGGTGCTGCAGCACGTGCACTCGAACTACGAGATCGATCTCTTCGTCAACCTGCTGGCCGAGGCCAAGATCGCGGTCGACGCGGCCGGCGCCGGCGACTGCGACCGCGCGAGCCCGTCGCTCAAGGTCATCGCCGACCACATCCGCGCCTGCGCGTTCACCGTGGCCGACGGCGTGATCCCCGGCAACGAAGGCCGCGGCTACGTGCTTCGCCGCATCACGCGCCGCGCCATCCGCCACGGCTACAAGCTCGGCGCGCGCCGGCCGTTCTTCCACGGTCTGGTCGCCGCGCTGGCGCGCGAGATGGGCGAGGCCTATCCCGAGCTGCGCCGCGACCAGCTGCGCGTGACCGAGGTGCTGAAGCAGGAGGAGGAGCGCTTCTTCCAGACGATCGCCAACGGCATGGAGATCCTCGAGGCCGAGCTCGCGCGCGGCGCGAAGCAGATCGCCGGCGAGCTGGCCTTCAAGCTGCACGACACCTTCGGCTTCCCGCTGGACCTCACCGCCGACGTGTGCCGCGAGCGCGGCGTCACGGTCGACGAAGCCGGCTTCAACGCGGCCATGCAGCGCCAGCGCGAGCAGGCGCGCGCGTCGGCGAAGTTCAAGATGGCGCAGGGCCTCGAGTACCAGGGCGAGCCGACGGCCTTCCACGGCTACGAGCACCTGGTGTGCGAGCACAGCAAGGTCACCGGCCTGTGGGTCGACGGCACGCCGGTGCAGCGTGCGCGCGCGGGCGACGACGTGGTGATCGCGCTCGACCACACGCCGTTCTACGCCGAGTCCGGCGGCCAGGTGGGCGACCGCGGCGAGCTGCGCAACGCGCGCGCCCGCGTGGTGGTCGACGACACGCAGAAGATCCAGGCGGCGGTGTTCGGCCACCACGGCCGCATCGTCGAAGGCGAGGTCGAGGTCGGCGACACGCTGGTCGCCCGGGTCGATGGCGAACTGCGCGCGAAGACCATGCGCAACCACAGCGTGACGCACCTGATGCACAAGGCGCTGCGCGAGGTGCTGGGCGCGCACGTGCAGCAGAAGGGCTCGCTGGTCGACCACGAGCGCACGCGCTTCGACTTCGCGCACAACGCGCCGCTGACCGACGAGCAGATCGTCAGGGTCGAGGCGATCGTCAACGCGGAGATCCTGGCCAACGCCGCCACCGAGGCGCGCGTGATGCCGATGGAAGACGCGCAGAAGCTCGGCGCGATGATGCTGTTCGGCGAGAAGTACGGCGACACCGTGCGCGTGCTCGACATCGGCTCGAGCCGCGAGCTGTGCGGCGGCACGCACGTGCGGCGCACCGGCGACATCGGCCTGTTCAAGATCGTCGCCGAGAGCGGCATCGCGGCCGGCGTGCGCCGCGTCGAGGCGGTGACCGGCGACAACGCGCTGGCCTACCTGCAGCAGCTCGAGGCCTCGCTCGGCCACGTGGCGGGCACGTTGAAGGTGCCGCCGGCCGAGGTGGAGTCGCGCGTCGCGGCGCTGCTCGATCAGCTGAAGGCGCTGGAGAAGGAACTCGTCGCGGCCAAGGGCCGGCTGGCGTCGGCCAAGGGCGACGAGCTGCTCGCGCAGGCGGTCGACGTGAAGGGGCTGAAGGTGCTGGCCGCCACGCTCGACGGCGCCGATGCGAAGACCTTGCGCGACACGATGGACAAGCTCAAGGACAAGCTCAAGAGTGCCGCCATCGTGCTGGCGTCGGTGGAGGCCGGGCGCGTGCAGCTCGCCGCCGGCGTGACCGCCGACGCGACCGCGAAGGTCAAGGCCGGCGAGCTGGTCAACTTCGTCGCGCAGCAGGTCGGCGGCAAGGGCGGCGGCAAGCCCGACCTCGCCATGGCCGGCGGCAGCGACGCCGCCGGCTTGCCGAAGGCGCTGGCGTCGGTGCGCGGCTGGGTGGCCGAGCGCGTCTGAGAGCCCTAGGGCCGGCCCTGCCGGCCCGCCCCCCGCGGGGGTTCAAGTCGAGTGGCGGAGCC
>CAZFET010000488.1:1569-2102 GCA_964517545.1 uncultured Burkholderiaceae bacterium | reverse complement strand
GCAGCGAGCTTATTGCCGCGAATTATTCTGTTTCTGAAATCGCGTCATTCTTGCGAGCCGATAGTCTGGGTTATCTAAGCGTGGAAGGCATGCTTGAAAGCACAGGATTGAATAAGAATAAATTCTGTACGGCGTGTTTCACAGGGGAGTATCCTGTCTCATTTGAAGAGGCAGGAAAACATATAACAGAAAAAATAAAAAAATAATGCGGAGAACAAAATATGAAATACGCGGACGCAGGAGTGGATATTGACAGGGCAGAGGTATTCAAAAAAGAAATAAAGAAAATGGTCCGTAAGACTTTTAATTCCTCCGTTCTTAGCGATATCGGCCTTTTCGGCGGATTATATGGATTTGGGAAAGGAACTGTCCTTGCTTCTAGTATAGACGGGGTCGGCACAAAAAGTATGGTTGCAAAAATAATGGGGCATCACGAGGTTATCGGCTATGATGTTATAGGGCATGGTTCAAATGATATTGTTGTTCAGGGATCCCGTCCTTTATTTTGTCTGGATTATATAGGAACATCAAAG
>CAZFET010000488.1:0-1559 GCA_964517545.1 uncultured Burkholderiaceae bacterium | reverse complement strand
TAATATTGCGATTCAATTAATACGCGGGATGGTAAAGGCGTGTAAAGATGTTGGATGCGCTTTAATAGGCGGAGAAACAGCGCAGATGCCGGGTGTTTATCAGGAAGGAGAATATGATCTTGTGGGATGTATGATAGGTGTTGTAGAGAAAGATAAAATTATAAATGGTTCAAAGATTAAGCAGGGCGATGTTGTTGTCGGACTTCCCAGTACAGGCCTTCATACAAACGGATATACTCTTGCCAGAAAAGTCTTATTGGAAAAACACAATGCTCATGATTTTATCCCTGAATTAAAATCAACAATCGGCGATGCTCTTCTTAAACCTCATAAAAGTTATAGTAAATTTATTTTGGAATTGAGAAATAAGATAAATGTAAAAGGTCTCGCGCATATTACAGGCGGCGGCCTTATTGATAATATTCCCCGGGTACTGCCAAAAAACACGATGGATGTTATAGATAAAAATTCATGGAAAATTCCGCCGTTATTTACTTTGGTGCGGGATTGGGGGAATGTATCAGAAGATGACATGTACAGGACTTTTAATATGGGGATAGGCCTGGTGATTCTTGTGGATAAGAAAGATGCCGGTAAAATTAAAGGCGGCCTTATAATCGGGCGTGTGGAATCCGGGCCCGCAAAATGTGCTATTGAATGAAAGTGCGGGTCGAAACAGAAATTAGGGCAAAGAAAAAGCAAAAGAAACGGAGCCACAGATTAACACGGATAAATACGGATAAAAGCAAAAAGAAAAGGTACCACGAAGTCACGAAAAGAAGAAAGACAGGACAGGTGTAATCAATTATTTTGCAACCAGCAGTAACTATCAGTAACCGGCAGTAACTATCAGTAACCGGCAGTAACCTACAATTAATTGAGCGTTTAATAAAAGGAATGCGGGGGTGAATATGGGACGGGTTAAAAGAGTATTAATAAGTGTTTATGATAAAAAAGGAATAGTGGAGTTTTCAAGGGCATTACACGAGCTTGGCATAGAGATAATTTCCACGGGCGGTACGGCAAGAGCATTAAAAGAGGCGAGTATTTCCGTGACTAATATTTCCGATGTTACCGGGTATCCCGAGATGCTGGACGGCAGGGTTAAAACCCTTCATCCTAAAATTCACGGCGGCATATTGGCGCAGAGAGATAAAGAAGAACATGTTAAACAGTTGGAAGAGCATAAGATTGAACCGATTGAGATGGTTATTGTGAATTTGTATCCGTTTGAAGAAACAATCGCAAGGCCTGATGTGACTCTGGAAGAGGCGATTGAGCAGATTGATATAGGCGGTGTTGCCCTTATTCGTTCAGGCGCAAAAAATTTTAATGATGTTGCTGTTGTCGTTAATCCGAATAAATATGGACTTATTTTAGAAGAATTAAAAAATAATAATTCTGAACTTACGAGAGAGACAAGGCTGAGATTGAGTGTTGACGCATTTAAATACACATCTATATATGATACCGCGATACATAACTATTTACTGCAATTGACGAAACCCGCATCCATAGATTTTCCGAATGAACTAAAGTTAATGTATACAACGGTAGTG
>CAZFET010000487.1:0-2112 GCA_964517545.1 uncultured Burkholderiaceae bacterium | reverse complement strand
CCACCGTGAAGGAGAACATCGCCACCGCCGGGCTGCCGGTGCCGCTGGGCACCGCCGCCACCGAGCTCGTGCCGGCCGCCGAGGACGCGACGCCGGCCGCGCGGCTGAAGGCGGCCGGCGCGGTGATCGTGTGCAAGACCACGATGCCCGACTACGGCATGCTGTCCTCGGGGCTGTCGAGCTTTCATGCGCTGGCGCGCAACCCGTGGGACCCGTCGAAGACGCCGGGCGGCTCGTCGGCCGGCGCCGCGGCCGCGGCCGCGGCCGGCTACGGTCCGCTGCACGTCGGCACCGACATCGGCGGCTCGATCCGCCTGCCGGCCGGCTGGTGCGGCGTGGCGGGCCTCAAGCCCAGCCTCGGCCGCGTGCCGATCAAGCCGCCGTACGCCGGGCGCGTGGCGGGCCCGCTGACGCGCACGGTCGACGACGCCGCGCGCCTGATGGCCGTGCTGTCGAAGCCCGATCCGCGCGACACGATGAGCCTGCCGCCGCAGACCCTCGAGTGGCTGTCGCTCGACGTCGACGTGCGCGGGCTGAAGCTCGGCCTGCAGCTCGACGCGGGCTGGGGCCTGCCGGTCGAGCCCGAGGTGCGCGACGTCGTGACGGACGCCGCGCGCGCCTTCGAGCGCGCGGGCGCGATCGTCGAGCCGGTCGCGCCGTTCTGCACGCGCGCGATGGTCGAGGGCCTGAACGACTTCTGGCGCATGCGCAGCTGGCTCGACCTGAAGGCGCTGCCCGAGGCGCGGCGCGACAAGGTGCTGCCGTACATCCGCGCGTGGGCCGAGGGCGCGCGCGGCCTCGACGGCGAGCGCGTGTTCGCCGGCTACAACCAGATGGGCGCGATGCGCGAGGCCGCGGTCGCGGCCTGCCGGCCGTTCGACTTCGTGCTCTCGCCGGTGAGCCCGGTGCCCGCGTTCGACGCCGGACTGCCGAGCCCGGTGAACGATCCCGAGCGCCCGTTCGAGCACATCGCCTTCACCGTGCCGTACAACTTCAGCGAGCAGCCCGCGGTGTCGGTCAACGCCGGCTACACCGCGGCCGGGCTGCCGGTCGGGCTGCAGATCGCCGGCGCGCGCTTCCACGACGTCGGCGTGCTGCGCCTCGCGCGCGCCTGGGAACATCTGCGGCCGCCGCAGCGTCCCTGGCCCGCGGTGGCCGCTTGACCACGGCCGATCGACGAGGCCCCGGCCGAAGGCGCGCCCGCATGCTCGACCCCCGCGGCATTCCCGTCGGCACCGCCTCGCCGCAGGCGCTCGACGCCGCGCAGAAGGCGCTGTGGCGGATGATGTCGTTCTTCGACGCGCCGCTGGCCGACCTCGACGCGGCCATCGCGGCCGACCCCGGCTGGGCGCTGCCGCGCGTCATGAAGGCCGGCTTCCTGCTGTCGCTGACCGAGGCCGTGTACGTGCCCGAGGCGTGCGCGCTGCTCGACGAGGCCGAGCCGCTGCTGGGCAGCGCGAGCGAGCCCGAGCGCGCGCACTTCCACGCGGTGCGCCAGCTCGCCGACGGCCGCTGGAGCGACGCCTGCCGCGCCTGGGACACGCTGCTGCTCGCATGGCCGCGCGACGCGCTCGCGCTGCAGTGGGCGCAGCTGTGGGACTTCCACCGCGGCGACGCCAACGGCCTGCGCGTGCGTCCGGCGCGCGTGCTGCCCGAGTGGGACGAGGCCGATCCGCTGTACCCCTACGTGCTGTCGCTGCACGCCTTCGGGCTCGAGGAGTGCCGGCTCTACCCGCAGGCCGAGGAGGCCGGCCGCCGCGCGCTGTCGTACGGTGCCGCGGTGCCGTGGGCGGTGCACGCCGCCGCGCACGTGATGGAGATGCAGGGCCGCTTCGACGACGGCACCGCGTGGCTGCGCCAGCAGCAGGCCGGCTGGGCCGAGGGCAACGGCTTCTCGGGCCACCTGTGGTGGCACCTCGCGCTGTTCCGGCTCGAGGCGATGGACACCGCCGGCGCGCTGCGCCTGGCCGACGCGCACCTCGCCGGCGACGCGCTGCAGATCACCTTGCAGCGCGTCGACGCGGCGGCGCTGCTGTGGCGGCTGCACCTGCTGGGGGTCGACGTGGCCGCGCGCGCGCGCGCGCTCGCCGACGGCTGGCCGCTCGACCGCGA
>CAZFET010000486.1:1676-2115 GCA_964517545.1 uncultured Burkholderiaceae bacterium | reverse complement strand
GCACGATCACCTCGATGTGCTTGTCGTTGATCTTCACGCCCTGCAGGCGGTAGACGTCCTGCACCTCGTCGACGATGTAGCGCGCCAGTTCCTCGATGCCCAGCAGGCGCAGGATGTCCTGCGGGTCCGCCGGGCCGTCGACGATCAGCTCGCCCTTGTTCACGACCTGGCCCTCGTGCACGAGGATGTTCTTGTCCTTCGGCACCAGCTCCTCGTACACCTTGCCGTCCGGGTCGGTGATCTGCAGGCGAATCTTGCCCTTGGTCTCCTTGCCGAACGAGACCGTGCCGGTCTGCTCGGCCAGGATGCCCTTGTCCTTCGGGCTGCGCGCCTCGAACAGCTCGGCCACGCGCGGCAGACCGCCGGTGATGTCGCGCGTCTTGGCCGATTCCTGCGGGATGCGCGCGAGCACGTCGCCCACGCCGACCTTGTAGCCGTC
>CAZFET010000486.1:0-1666 GCA_964517545.1 uncultured Burkholderiaceae bacterium | reverse complement strand
GACCGGAATGCGCGCCAGCACCTCGCCGGGCGCCACGTCCTGCCCGTCGCGCACCTGGATCAGCGCGCCGACCTGGAAGCCGATCGTCACCGAGTGGTCGGTGCCGGGGATCTTCACCTCGTGGCCCGTCGCGTCGAGCAGCTTGACCTGCGGACGCACGACCTTGGCCGCGCCGCGACGCTTCGGGTCGATGACGACGAGCGTCGACAGGCCGGTCACCTCGTCGACCTGCTTGGCGACGGTGACGCCTTCCTCGATGTTCTCGAACTTCACCCGGCCCGCGAACTCGGTGATGATCGGACGCGTCAGCGGATCCCAGGTGGCGAGCACCGTGCCGGCCTTGATCTGCTGGTCGGGCTTGACGTTGAGGGTCGCGCCGTACGGCACCTTGTGGCGCTCGCGCTCGCGGCCGTGCGGATCGAGGATCACGATCTCGCCGGAGCGCGAGATCACCACCAGCTCGCCCTTGCCGTTGGTCACGTAGCGCATCGTGGTGTTGAACCCGACGATGCCCTCGGACTTGGCCTCGACGCTGTTGGCCACCGCCGCACGCGACGCCGCGCCGCCGATGTGGAACGTGCGCATCGTCAGCTGCGTGCCCGGCTCGCCGATCGACTGCGCGGCGATCACGCCGACCGCCTCGCCGACGTTGACCAGGCCGCCGCGGCCGAGGTCGCGGCCGTAGCACTTGGCGCAGATGCCGAAGCGCGTGTTGCAGGTGAGCGGCGTGCGGACCTTGACCTCGTCGACGCCGGCGGCCTCGATCGCGTCCATCGCCTCCTCGTCGAGCATCTCGCCGGCGCCCACGATCGGCTGTTGCGTCTCGGGGTGCAGCACCTCGACCGCGGCGACGCGGCCGAGGATGCGGTCGCGCAGCGACTCGATCACCTCGCCGCCCTCGACCAGCGCGCGCGTGGCGAAGCCATGCTCGGTGCCGCAGTCCTCTTCGGTGACCACGAGGTCCTGGGTCACGTCGACCAGGCGGCGCGTCAGATAGCCCGAGTTCGCGGTCTTCAACGCCGTGTCCGCCAGGCCCTTGCGGGCGCCGTGGGTGGAGATGAAGTACTGCAGCACGTTCAGGCCTTCGCGGAAGTTGGCCGTGATCGGCGTCTCGATGATCGAGCCGTCGGGCTTGGCCATCAGGCCGCGCATGCCGGCCAGCTGACGGATCTGCGCGGCCGAACCGCGCGCGCCCGAGTCGGCCATCATGTAGATGGAGTTGAACGACTCCTGCTCGACTTCCTTGCCGCGGCGGTCGACGACCTTCTCCCTGGACAGCTGGGCCATCATGATCTTGCCCACCTCGTCGCCGGTCTTGCCCCAGATGTCGACCACCTTGTTGTAGCGCTCGCCGGCGGTCACGAGACCCGAGACGTACTGCTGCTCGATCTCCTTGACTTCCTTCTCGGCGCGCTCGATCAGCTCGTGCTTCTGCTTGGGCACCAGCATGTCGTCGATCGCGATCGAGATGCCCGCGCGCGTGGCGAGCCGGAAGCCGCTTTGCAGCAGCTTGTCGGCGAACACCACGGTCTCCTTCAGGCCGCACTTGCGGAACGAGACGTTGATGAGCTTGGAGATCTCCTTCTTCTTCAGCGCCTTGTTGATGTTGGAGAACGGCAGTCCCTTGGGCAGGATCTCGGAGAGCAGCGCGCGGCCCACGGTCGTG
>CAZFET010000485.1:0-2119 GCA_964517545.1 uncultured Burkholderiaceae bacterium | reverse complement strand
ACGAAAACGCTGTCACCCCCGGTGCCGTTCAACTCGAAGCTCTGATGATGCCCATAGGTCCGCGAATCTTTCCGAAGGTCGACGATGACGTCGAATACTTCGCCCTCAACACAGGTCACCAGCTTACAGTGGTCGTGTGGCGGAGCCTGAAAATGAAGGCCGCGCAAAACGTTATTTGCCGACACCGAATAATATTGCTCGGCAAACGTTGTTGGAATTCCGTGTTTCGAGAAAGTATCCTCCTGTATCGTTTTCACGAAGCGGCCGCGGTGATCGCATTGCGCCGTTGGCCTCAATACGCGAACTCCATCGATTTTTCCTGGTGTGATTTCAATCATTGCCGGCCTCGAAATGCCGCACCATCTCGATGAAAGTCGACGCAATGTAGCTGCGCTCCGCCTCTCCAATTCCAGGCCATACTCCGATCCAAAACGCATCGTTCATGAGCTTGTCGGTATTCCTGAGGTCTCCGACGACTCGAAATTCAACGTCTCGAAATGCCGGCTGGCGTGTTAAGTTTCCTCCGAACACCAGCCGTGTGCCGCCTTTCCTTTTCTCAAGGTACGTAACGACATCCCGCCGCTTCAGTGGGCTGCCATCTCGAATCGTGAGCAGAAAACCGAACCAGCTCGGAATTGAATGGGGCGTCGCTTCCGGCAAAATAAAATGCTCGTCGAGCGCATGCGTACGAAACGCGGCGGTAAGCCGTGCGAAGTTTTCCCGCCGTGCCGCAATGAAACGATCGACCTTTTGCAGCTGACTGACGCCGACGGCAGCTTGCATGTCGGTCGCCTTCATATTGTAGCCAATATGGGCATACGTATATTTATGATCGTAGCCTTCCGGCATTCCGCGCACACGCCAATCGAATCGTTTCCCGCACGTGTTTGCCTCGGCCGGCGGGCACCAGCAATCACGGCCCCAGTCTCGATATGATTCGACCAGCGTGGCGAATGATTTTCTGTTTGTCAGGACTGCGCCGCCTTCGCCGGTCGTGATGTGATGGGCCGGATAGAAGCTAATAGTTGCCAAATCCCCGAACGTGCCGACATGCCGTCCGTCATATGATGCGCCCAAGGCATCACAGCAGTCCTCGATAAGATAAAGGTTATGCTGCTTTGCGATCGCGGTGACGACGCTGAGATTGAATGGGTTTCCGAGAGTGTGCGCGAGGACGATCGCTCTTGTTTTGGGTCCAATGGCCGCTGCCAGGCGATCAACATTCACGTTGGCTGTTTCAATATCCACGTCGACGAAGACCGGAATGCACCGATTTTGGATGATCGGCGCAACCGTGGTGGGAAACCCTGCGGCAACCGTAATCACCTCGCTGCCAGGCTGAATCCGCCGTTCGTGCAGTTTCCAGGAAGTTAACGCCGAAAATGCAAGCAGATTGGCCGCTGACCCGGATACGGTGAGGCGGCTGTACTTCAGGCCAAATCGCGCCGCGAGCGCGCTCTCAAACGTGCGGACGTGGCGGCCCGCCGTTAGCCACATGTCCAGTGAGGCGTCCAAAAGGTGACGTAAGTCGCCGGCATCGAGAACCTTACCGGAGCATGGAATGTATGTTTGACCTGGAATAAACACCTTGCCGCTGTCGTGCTCAGCGAAGAATGCTTCTCCGAGCGATAGGATTTGTTCGCGCAGCGGGCCTGATTGCTGGACTTGTTTTTGCGGCGTCGGCATATTAGGCAGTAGTTTCAAATTGAGCGACGAAGGCGATGGGCTTACGCGCGGCGAATCATATTCGCCGCATCACCTGCGCAAGATAGGGCCAATACATACTTTGGCCAAGGTTCATACCATCGTGACGTCCGATTCGCGATCTCGGCTGATCCTGTTGACCGGAGCGACCGGCTTTGTGGGCCGGCAAGTGCTGCGAGCGCTTGTCGAGCAAAATTGCAAAGTGCGACTCGTCGTCAGGGACGCGTCGCGAAGCAAAGTTGCACAGTCGGACGCGATCGAGGCGGTTATCGCAACTTCTGACTTGTGGTCCGAGAGTATCGAATGGTGTGCCGATGTCTGTCGGAACGTCGATAGCGTGATCCACGCCGCTTGGTATGCCCAACCGGGTCAGTATCTTCGATCGCCGAAGAACCTCGACTGTCTGGCGGGAACG
>CAZFET010000484.1:0-2144 GCA_964517545.1 uncultured Burkholderiaceae bacterium | reverse complement strand
TTGAGCGTGACCAGGTCTTTGTGCAATTCAGGCTCGCGCACGTTGCGCAGCGCGAGGCCGTGGCCCGGCGCCGACGGCTCGGCGCTCACCGTGTTGACCACGCTCAGCAGCGCGTGACCGCGCCGCACGCGCGTGCGCACGCGGATCGTGCCGCCGTCGGGTGCGGGCTCGATGCCGTGGCGCACCGCGTTCTCGACCAGCGGCTGCAGCAGCAGCGGCGGCACGCGCGCGCGGCCGGCCTCGCCGTCGAGCTCCCACTGCACCACGAGCCGCGAGCCGAAGCGCACCTGCTCGATGGCGAGGTAGCGGCGCGCGAGCTCGATCTCGTCGGCCAGGGTGACGGCCTCGTCGCGCGGCAGCAGCGCCACGCGGAACAGCTCGGCCAGGTCGGCCAGCACGTCCTCGGCGCGGCGCGGGTCGACGCGTACCAGCGCGATCGCGGTGTTCAAGGTGTTGAACAGGAAGTGCGGCCGGATGCGCGACTGCAGCTCGGCCAGGCGCGCGCTGGCGTCGGCCGGCTGCGCGAGCCGCGCGCGCAGGCGCAGCCACAGCGCAAGCGCCGCGGCCATCGCGGCACCGGCCACGGCCGCGGGCAGCCAGTGCGGCAGCGCGTTGTCGACCGCGATGCCCGACAGCACCAGCAGGCCCCAGCACAGCATCGCGCTGGCCGCGCCGAGCGCGATGGCCACGCTCCACTGCACCGCGTCGGACGCCCGCGCGAGCACGCCTTGCAGCGCGCACGCCGCCATCAGCCACAGCAAGGTGCCGGCCAGCGCGATGCCCGCGCCGGTGGCGAACAGCACGAGCCAGTGCTCGGCGCTGGTGGCGACGAAGGCCACGCCGATGGCCACCACGGCCTGCACGGCCAGCACCACGCGCAGCACCACGCCGACATGGCAGACGTCGAAGGCCGCGCGTGCGGTGTCCGGCACCTGTCGCGGCAGGTCGAAGCTGGAACTCGGCAGCGCGCTCGATGCGGTGTCGGCCTCGCCCGGGCGCGTGGACTCGGCCCAGGCGCCGTCGTGCGCAAGCTGCGGGCGCGCAGCCGGCGGGCGTACAGCGCGTTGCGGAAGGTCGTGCACCGAGGAGTTCACGAGGGCCTCGCCGATAGAATCGTCGCGCATTCTCCACGACGCGCGCCGCGCCCATGAACCCCCTCGACAACAAATCCAAGGCCTGGTCGGCGTTGTTCACGGAGCCGATGAGCGAGCGCGTCGCGCGCTACACCGCGAGCGTCGGCTTCGACCGCCGGCTCGCCTTCGCGGACATCGAGGGCTCGCTCGCGCACGCCGACATGCTGGAGGCGCAAGGCGTCATCTCGGCGCAGGACCTCGCCGACATCCGCCGCGGGCTCGCGCAGGTGCGCGCCGAGATCGAGGCCGGCACGTTCGACTGGAAGCTCGAGCTGGAGGACGTGCACCTCAACATCGAGGCGCGCCTGACGCAGCTGGTGGGCGACGCGGGCAAGCGGCTGCACACCGGCCGCTCGCGCAACGACCAGGTCGCCACCGACGTGCGCCTGTGGCTGCGCGACGAGATCGACGCGGTGACCGGCGGCCTCGAGGCGCTGCAGCGCTCGCTGCTCGACGTGGCCGAGCGCCACGCCGAGGTCGTGCTGCCGGGCTTCACGCACCTGCAGGTCGCGCAGCCGGTGAGCTTCGGCCACCACCTGCTCGCCTACGTGGAGATGTTCGCGCGCGACGCCGAGCGCATGGCCGACGCGCGTCGGCGCACCAACCGGCTGCCGCTGGGCGCGGCCGCGCTGGCCGGCACGAGCTACCCGCTCGACCGCGAGCGCGTCGCGCGCAGCCTGGGCATGGACGGCGTGTGCCAGAACTCGATCGACGCGGTGAGCGACCGCGACTTCGCGATCGAGTTCGCCGCGGCGGCGACCCTGGTCATGGTGCACGTGAGCCGGCTGAGCGAGGAACTCGTCCTGTGGATGAGCCAGAGCTTCGGCTTCATCGACCTGCCCGATCGCTTCACCACCGGCTCGTCGATCATGCCGCAGAAGCGCAACCCCGACGTGCCCGAGCTGGCGCGCGGCAAGGCGGGCCGCGTGCTGGGCCACCTGGTCGGCCTGGTCACGTTGATGAAGGGCCAGCCGCTGGCCTACAACAAGGACAACCAGGAAGACAAGGAGC
>CAZFET010000483.1:565-2169 GCA_964517545.1 uncultured Burkholderiaceae bacterium | reverse complement strand
CGAGCTGCTCGAGGACGAGCTGCACAAGGCCGTCGCGGCGCGCCCCGACGGGCGACGGCCTCAGCGTGACGTCCATCATGGCCGCCACATCCCGCGCCAGCTGGCGCGCCAGGCCGTGCTCGCTCACGAGCGTACGGGCGAAGGCCTTCACTTCGGCAGAACGGGCTCTCTCGGCGGCGAGTTGCGGACACGCCAAGTCGACGCCAACCAGGTCGTCAAAGCGATTGAGAATGCCCGCGTCATCAGGCACGGCACCCGCAGGCAACGGCGGAGCGCTGCCCAGGACGGACAGCAACAGCCCCACTGCCACCGCGAGCTGGAAGATCCGCTTCATGATGCTGCCCCGTGCACGAATGATCAGGGAATGTCACGATTCCCCGCGCGGGCGCTAGGAGTCAGTGGCCAGCCGGCCCGGCTTCACGCCGGCCTCGGGCGCCGTCTGCCGGACCGAGCGCACCAGGTTCCGCGTGGTGTAGTCGCCGGCGGTGAAGAGGTGGCTGAACCAGTCGTTGCCAAGCACGCGGCGGGCGATGGCGGTATCATCGAGGCCTTCGGCGATCAGGGCGTCAACGGACACGATCGTCTGCTCCAGCCAGTCGGCCTTGGCTTTCAGAAGGTCGACCGGGTTCTCAACAAGCCCACGGTGCGCATCGAAGAGACGCTGCGGACCGAGCGCGATGACGCGGCGCAGCGACCGCACCAGCGCGCGCGGCTGCTCGCTCGCGTGCGATCCACGCACCTTGACCCCGATAAACAGGTCGCCGCCGAACAGCGTGCCAGTTCCTCCATCCCAGACCACGTGATGGTCGTCGCTGTGGCCGGGTGTCGCGACGCATGTGAGTGCGTCCGGCGGCGTGAACGGCGTGCATGCTCCGACCGGCGACGGCGAACCCCACGTGTAGCGCCGATAGAAGCCGATGCGCTCCGGCTGCCGCACGCGCGCGGCGGTGCGGGCGTCCATCCAGACGGGCACGCCGGCACTGGCCAGGGCGGCGACGCCGCCAGAGTGATCCTCGTGGAAGTGCGTCACGAGGCAGCCGTCAGGCCGGTTCGTGGCGACAAACCGGGCGAGGGCGCCGCCGCAGGCAGGAAAGCCGGTGTCCACCAGCACGCCGCGTACGAGAAAGGCGCTTACCCGATAGCCCACCGACCGGCTGCGGCAGGTGCTGAAGCGAAGCTCGGTAACCTCATCGTGGCGGATGATGCGCAGCATCGCCGAACTCCGTCTGGCCGAGCTACGAGCCAGGGGGCAGCCGCGGCAGGCGCCGCATCACGCGCTCCACGGCGTCGATCTCGGCCCCCGGCTCGAGGGCCTCGCGCGGCATCGACTGCATCACCCGCCCGAGCTCATCAATCTCTCGCGCGAAGCGTCGGCAGTTGTTGCACATCAACAGGTGCATGCGCACGGCAACGCGGCGCGCGAAACTCGCCGAACGCACCTCATCGGCGGCGACCATCCTGCTGACCTCTCTACACCTGAGCATCTGCACTCCCGCGCACGCCGCTGGCTTCGAGGCATTCCCGCATCCGAGCGCGCGCCCGAAAGAGGAGCACGCCAAGGTTATTGGGCGAGACCGCGAGAATCTTACAGATCGCGTTGCTGT
>CAZFET010000483.1:0-555 GCA_964517545.1 uncultured Burkholderiaceae bacterium | reverse complement strand
GTGCGCGCCGCTGGCGTTCCGGCACCCCCTCGAGGCAGGCGGCGCTGAACCGGCGCGCGTCTTCACGCGCCAGACGCTCCAGGACGCCGACGGGCGGGCGGGACCAACTGCCGGTCGCGTCGAAACGCGCCTCGTACACCTGATCGATATCGTCCACGCCCTCCTCGCGCGTATCCGCACGGTGCGCCTCCGCGACCTTGTTGGCGAGGATGCCGTACAGCCAGGTAGTGGCCCGGGCGCGTCCGTCGAAATCCTCCGCCCGCTGCAGAAAGACCAGGATGGCGCCATGCGCGGCATCCTCGGCTCGCTCCGCGGGGAGCCCCGAGGCCCGTGCGGCGCGCAGCAGGCCCGGTAACGCCTCACGGATTACCTGGTCCAGCGTCCCGGGGTCCCGGCGACGGATACCGGCCGTCCGCTCAGGAGATTCCACGGTGCCAGGCCCGGCGTGGCGACGTCGTGTAATGAATCCGCATCGGCAAACAATAACACGTGCCGCCGGTACCGGGTTCACCTGCCGGCATCACGATCTTCACTCGGAGATGAATCATGCAACTG
>CAZFET010000482.1:0-2178 GCA_964517545.1 uncultured Burkholderiaceae bacterium | reverse complement strand
GCTTCGCCAGCACGCAGCTCTTCCGAGCGGGGGCGTCGAGGACGAGCCGCGCGCGGCGGCACTACTGCTCGTGGTCCTCGCGCGGGGGCGCGGCGGCCAGCGGCTCCACCGACGCGTCGGCGGTGCGCGCCGCGAAGACCCACCAGTCGCCGGCCCTGAAGCCGCGCGCGCCCGCGCTCGCGAACGACACGGTGATGCCGTGCTCGAGCAGCAGGGTCGTGCCGGCGGCCGGCACCGCGATCACGCCGGTCGAGGCGGCCGCGTCGAGGTCCTGCACCTGCGTCGTGTTCGAGCCCGGGCCGGTGCGGAACACGCGGCCCGACTGGTCCCAGCGCCGCACGCGCAGGTGGCGCTGCGCGAAGCCGGCGGCCACCATCGCGGCCGGCAGCGCCGGCGTGAACGAGACGCGGCGGGTGGCCACGTCGACCGTGATGCGGCGCATCTCGCCCGCGGCCTGCGCGAACTCGCGCACGTCGTCGGTGATCTCGACCCACTGCTGGTCGGCGAAGCACAGCACGTCGTCGCGGCCCAGGGTCTCGAGCTCGAGCTGCGTGGCCGACACCACCGCGGCGACGCGCGAGCCGACGCTCGCGTTGTCGCGCGACCACTTGAAGGTGGCGCCCGCGCCCGGCAGGCCGGGGTCGTGGATCTCGACGCGATAGAGCTGGTTCTCGAGCCCGCGATAACCGCCCGACGGCGGCAGCTCGCACGGGTCGGCCAGCGGCGTCAGGTCGAAGGTGCCGGTGCTCAGCCGGCCGTCGCTCGGCGCGATCAGCGCGGCCCAGCCGGGCAGGTCGGCATCGGCCGTCGCGCAGGTGCTCGCGCTGCCGGCGTCGTCGGCCAGCACGCGCACCTGCCACACCGTCTGCAGGCGCGAACTGGTCTCGACGCCGACGGCGCTCTCGACCAGCTCCGGCATCTCCAGATGCGTGACCTCGCGCTGCCACACGTCGAGGTAGACGAGGTGCCGTCCCGCGGTGGGCAGCGCGGGCGGCGCGGGCAGGTAGTGCTGTGCCGCGTAGCCGAGCGGATCGCTGTGCGCCGGCTCGGCCATCAGCGCGTCGAAGCGCGGCGCGCCGCCGCCGTGGTTCTCGGCCAGCAGGCCGTCGACGTACAGCCGGCCGGGGCCGATCGACAGCCCGCCGCCCGCGGCCGCGATGCGAAAGGCGTCGGGCGGGGTCGACGACACGCGCGCGCGGCCGAGCACGTCGCCGGCCAGCGCGCGCAGGCGGCGGTCGATCACCGCGACGAGCTCGTTGGCGTCGGCGTCGAGCAGCACGCCGCCTTGCTTGAGTTCGACGCCGGCCCAGTCGAAGAAGGGGTGGTGCCTCACGCGCGAGAAGTCGGCTGCCATGTCGGTCTCCCTCGCGACGCATCAGGTCGCAAAGAACACGCCGGCCCGCAGGCCGACGCGCAGGTACTCGTCGAGTCGCACGCGCAGGTTGATCTCGCGCTGCGGGTGCGCCAGTGCGTTCATGACGCCCATCCCGCCGCCTTCGCCCTCGCCCGCGTCGAAGGCGTCGTCGTCGGGCGACGCCTCGGCCCCCGCGGCCGCGCCGGGCGGACGCCAGCGCGGGCCGGCGCCGTGGCGGATCGCCGCCGCCGTCGCGCGGCGCAGCTGCATGTAGGCCGCATCGCCGTAGCGCGTGCTGCCGAACTGCGGCACCACGCGCGGATGCGCGTCGTCGGGCAGGCAGCGGTGACGCCGTGGCACCACCGCGTCGGGCGGCAGCCAGCAAAAGCGCACGCAACCGTGCTGCGTGCGCTCGGCCCACACCGGTGCGCGCCAGCCGTCGCCGGCCACGCGGCGCGCGACGAGCAGGCTGTTCGACGCCATGCGGATGGCCTCGGCGTGCAGCTTGCCGATCACGCTGCATTCCACGAGCGTGAGCGTGGCGCCGGCGGGCGTGTCGCCCGGTACCGCGGCGATGCCCTCGAACGCCGTGTTCGACGGTGCGCCGGCGTCGACGATGCAGTCGTCGATCACGACCTCGGCGCCGGCCGCCACGCGCAGCGCGCCGACGATGCAATGCTGCAAGCTGACCTTCGCGAAGCGGTGCGCCACCACCAGGCTCGGCGCGCCCGGCTGCGCGGCACTGCCGTCGGCGTGCAGCCGGCGGCCCGGCACGAGGGTGCAGTGGCGCAGCACGATCTCGCGCGGCTCGGTGTCGGCGAACG
>CAZFET010000481.1:321-2179 GCA_964517545.1 uncultured Burkholderiaceae bacterium | reverse complement strand
CGGCCTTCACGTCGGCGGCCATCACCTTGCCCGGCACCACGTGGTAGGTGAGCACGGCGGTGAGCTTGGCCTTGTCCTTCAGCAGCGCGTCGAGCTGATCCTTGGGGATCTTGGCGAAGGCCTCGTCGGTCGGCGCGAACACCGTGAACGGGCCCTTGCCCTTGAGCGTCTCGATCAGGCCGGCGGCCTGCAACGCGGTGGCCAGCGTCTTGAAACTGCCGGCGGCGACGGCGGTGTCGACGATGTCCTTGGCCTGGGCGGACACGGCGGCCAAGGCGACGGCGGCGGCAATCACGAACTTCTTCATCTGAACACTCCTTCTGGGTGGAAACAGGAACCCCGGACTTCGCGGGTCACGGCAGCGGGGGCAGGATCACCTTGTCGATGACGTGAATCACGCCATTGCTGGCGAGCACGTCGGTGGCGACGATGTTCGACGTGCGGGCGTTGGCGTCGGTGATGGCGAGGTTGGCGCCGACCGTGAAGGTCGCGCCTTGCACGGTGGTGACGGGCGCGCCCACGGGCACGTCGGCCTTCAGCACGCGGGCCGGCAGCACGTGATACGTCAGCACGCTGGTCAGCAGCGCGGTGTTCGCGAACAGCGCGTCCTTCGTGGTGCCGAGTTCGGCCAGCAGCGCCGCGAAAGCGTCGTTGGTCGGCGCGAACACGGTGAACGGGCCGGCGCCGTCGAGCGTGGCGGTCAGGCCGGCGGCCCCGACGGCCTCGACCAGCAGGCTGAACTGCGGCAGCGCCTGCGCCGTCTGGACGATGGTCTTGTCGGCCGGCAGGATCACCTTGTCGATCACGTGGATCACGCCGTTGCTCGCGATCAGGTCGGTCGCGGTGATGTTCGACGTGCGGTTGCGGCCGTCGGTGATGGTCAGCGCCGTGCCGTTGGCGTCGATCTTGAAGATGCCGCCGGCCAGCGGCGTGATCGGCTTGCCGGGCACGATGTCGGCGCGCCTGGCCTGTGCGCCGAGCACGTGGTACTGCAGCACGGCCGTCAGCAGCGGCTCGTTGGCCAGCAGCTGATCCTTGGAGACACCGAGCTCGGCCAGCAGCGCCGCGAAGGCGTCGTTGGTCGGCGCGAAGACGGTCAGCGGGCCGGGCGCGCTGAGCGCGGCGCCGAGGTCGGCAGCCGTCACGGCCTCGACGAGGATGCTGAAGCGCGCGTCGGACTGGGCGGTCTCGACGATGTTCTTCGGGGGAGGCGGGTCGTCGCCGCCGCCGCAGGCGCTCATCAGCGCGACTGCGGACACGGCGGCCAGCCATTGGATCCATCGGGTCATCGGTTCTCTCCGTCGGTGGGTGGGCGGGCGGGTCGGACAGGCGCTTGAACAGCGCGGTGCGGAGTCTGAACCGATCAGTTCACTATTGCTACTGTGTGGTTATTTCATGATCTTGCTGGTTGTGTCTGGACTTGATCGTCTCGAACTGCCCGGAGGCGTCTACAATGCGCCATGGCCCGGATCTCCTTCCGCGAACAAGTGCTGCGCGCCCGCGAGGACGCGATCGTCGACTCCGTGAACCGGCTGCTCGCCGAGAAAGGCTTCGACCTGATGACGGTCGACGAAGTGGCGGCCGACGTCGGCATCGCGAAGGCGAGCCTGTACAAGCACTTCCCGTCGAAGGAAGAGCTGGCCGGCGCCGCGATGGTGCGCATCCTCGACCGCGCGCTCGAGCAGATCGAGGCGCTGCGCAAGGACCAGAAGGCGCCGCCGATCGAGCAGCTCAAGGCGGTCGCGCGCTGGACCATGAAGGTGCAGCTGGCCGGCGAGATGCCCTCGCTGCCGGCGCAGAACTCGTCGCTGCGCGCGGCGCTCATGAGCAACAAGGTCTATCTCGACCGATTGATGCA
>CAZFET010000481.1:0-225 GCA_964517545.1 uncultured Burkholderiaceae bacterium | reverse complement strand
GCTGAAGGCCGGCGGCCAGTACGGCGACGAGCAGATCATCGACATGCTGCTGTCGACCTGCTTCGACGGCCTCGCGGGCGGCAAGGCGGCGCGCTGAGCGCCGGCCTCAGCGAATCAGCAGCACCGGCACGCCGCAGTGCGCGACGACCTTCGTGGTCGTCGAGCCCATCACCAGCCCGGTCAGGATGCCGTGGCCGTGCGTGCCCATCACCAGCAGGTCGAACT
>CAZFET010000480.1:708-2180 GCA_964517545.1 uncultured Burkholderiaceae bacterium | reverse complement strand
CGGGTCTCGTCCTCGCGGATGCTCAGGGAAACCCTAATCGTTTTCTCTTTCAGGGCGCGCCACCGCAGCTCCTCGCCCTCGTCGAAAAGACCATCGAGCTTAGGGGGTTCATTCCTCTGGCTCGAGCCAGTTGCCGATCACCAGGTCGACCGTGCCCGACGCGAGGCTGCGCCGGTAGTCGAACTCGCCGGACAGCGGCTGCAGCTCGAGATGCGCGCGCGGCGCCAGGCGCTTCAGCCGCGCCACCAGCTCGGGCAGGAACAGCGGATCGAGATAGTCGCTCGCGGCGATGCGGAACGTGGTCTCGCACTCGGCCGGCTCGAAGGCCTGCGTGCGGCCGCGCGCGCCGAACAGGCGCTCGGCCTCGTGCAGCAGGCTGGCCGCCGGCGCCACCAGCGCGAGCGCGGTGGCCGTCGGCGTCATCGCGTTGCCGGCGCGCACCAGCAGCGGGTCGCCGGTGAGCTCGCGCAGCCGCTTGAGCTGCGTGCTCACCGCGGGCTGCGTGGTGTGGAGCTTGAGGGCGGCGCGCGAGACGCTGCGTTCGGTGATGAGCACGTGCAAGACCCTGACGAGATGCAGCTCAATCTTGTCGAAGTTGTCGGGCTTTGCCATATGAGCCCCGCGATACGGGATATCGCGCCGATCGTATACACGCGGGGCCGGCGCGCAGTACCGTTCGGGTAACTCCCGAGGCTTGCCGGACACCGCCATGCAGACCCGCCCGATCCGCTTCTTCCATCGCGGCCAGATCGTCGAGGTGAGCGACGTGCACCCGACGAAGAGCGTGCTCGAGTGGCTGCGCGAGGACGCGCGCTGCACCGGCACCAAGGAAGGCTGCGCCGAAGGCGACTGCGGCGCCTGCACGGTGGTGATCGGCGAGCCGGCCGCGCGCACGGCGGCCGCCCGCAGCGCGGCGGCCGGCGCGACCGTGGTGCGCGGGCTGTCGCTGCGCGCCGTCAACGCGTGCATCCAGTTCCTGCCCACGCTCGACGGCAAGGCGCTGTTCACGGTGGAGGACCTGGCCGGCCCCGACGGCGCACCGCACCCGGTGCAGCAGGCCATGGTCGAGTGCCACGGCTCGCAGTGCGGCTTCTGCACGCCGGGCTTCGTGATGTCGATGTGGTCGAGCTACGAGCGCCACCGCGCCTGCGGCACCGTGCCGTCGCGCCGCGAGCTGGCCGACGAGCTGTCGGGCAACCTGTGCCGCTGCACCGGCTATCGCCCCATCCTCGACGCCGGCCGGCGCATGTTCGAGCTGCCGGCCGCGAGCCTCGACACGCAGCCGGTGCTCGACGCGCTGGCGGCCATCGCGCCGCGCGAGGCGCTGCACTACGCCGCGCTGCACCCGCACCTGCCCGGCACGCCGGTGCACGAGTTCTTCGCGCCGCGCAGCGCCGACGGACTGGCCGCGCTGTACGAGCAGCGGCCCGGCGCGCGTCTGCTGGCCGGCTGCACCGACATCGGACTGTGGG
>CAZFET010000480.1:0-698 GCA_964517545.1 uncultured Burkholderiaceae bacterium | reverse complement strand
CGAGACGCGCGCCGACGGCAGCCTGTCGATCGGCGCCGCCGCGTCGCTGGAGGACGCCTGGTCCGCGATCGCGCAGCGGCACGCCGCGCTGCGCGAGGTGTGGCTGCGCTTCGCGTCGCTGCCGATCCGCAACGCCGGCACGATGGGCGGCAACGTCGCCAACGGCTCGCCGATCGGCGACTCGGCGCCGGTGCTGCTGGCGCTGGACGCGCAGCTCGTGCTGCGGCGCGGCGCGCGCGTGCGCCGGCTGGCGCTGGCCGACTTCTACGTCGACTACATGAAGAACCGCCTCGAGCCCGGCGAGTTCGTGCAGGCGATCGAGCTGCCGCCGCCCGCGCCCGCGCTGGCGGTGCGCAGCTACAAGATCAGCAAGCGCTACGACTGCGACATCTCCGCGCTGTGCGCCGGCTTCTCGCTGCGGCTCGACGGCGAGCGCGTCGCCCAGGTGCGGCTGGCCTTCGGCGGCATGGCGGCGATCGTCAAGCGCGCCGCGCAGGCCGAAGCCGCCGTCGCCGGCCGGCCCTGGGACGAGGCCACGCTGCGCGCGGCGCAGGCCGCGCTCGAACACGACTTCACGCCGCTGACCGATCTGCGCGCCAGCCGCGAGTACCGCGCGGACGCCGCGCGCCACCTGCTCGTACGCTGCTGGCTCGCGACGCGGCCCGGCGCGCCGCTGCGCCCTGAACAGCTCAGCGTGT
>CAZFET010000479.1:1975-2187 GCA_964517545.1 uncultured Burkholderiaceae bacterium | reverse complement strand
GTTCGGCGACATGCACGCCTACGGCGAGGAGGGCGTGCGCTTCTACACCAAGCAGAAGTCGGTGATGCAGCGCTGGCCCGAGAGCACGCCCAAGGGCGCCGAGTTCGTGATGCCGACGGCGAAGTAGCGCGCGAAGCAGCGCCGGGAAGCGCAGGCGGTCAAGCGCGCGCGGTACCGCCGGCGAGCGCGCGCCGAAGATCGGCCACGGCGAC
>CAZFET010000479.1:0-1965 GCA_964517545.1 uncultured Burkholderiaceae bacterium | reverse complement strand
CGGCGACGGCCTGCACGCCGTTCGCGAGGGGATAGCTCTCGCTGCCCGAGTGCACGACCAGCCGCCGCGTGGCCTTCACGTCGGCGGCGGCGATGTGGAAACCCTTGCTGACGGCGGGTGCGGTCGATCACGCCGCGCAGTTCGGCGAACAGTTCGGGGACACGCTGCACTTCGTCGAGGATCACCACCTTGTCGCGGTGCGTGTCGAGGTACGCGGCCGGGTCGGCGAGTCATCATTGCAATTCTTCCACGGCATGGAGAATCTGCAATGTCGTGCTTGGGCAACGCGGATCCCCGACGTTCGCCGCCCGCCTTGCTCAGAGCTTCTCCGTCTCGCCCGCCTTCGGCTGCCACTTCATCAGCCGGCGCTCGATGCGGCCCACGGCGGCGTCGAGCAGCAGCGCGAACGCGGTGAGCACGAGGATGCCGGCCATCACGGTGTTGATGTCGAAGCTGCCCTCGGCCTGCAGGATCAGGTAGCCGACGCCGGCCGACGAGCCGAGGTACTCGCCGACCACCGCGCCCACGAACGCGAGGCCCACGCTGGTGTGCAGCGAGCTGAACACCCAGCTCGTGGCGCTGGGCAGGTACACGTGGCGCAGCAGCTGGCGGCGGCTCGCGCCGAGCATGCGCGCGTTGGCCAGCACCACCGGGCTCACTTCCTTGACGCCCTGGTAGACGTTGAAGAACACGATGAAGAACACCAGGGTCACGCCCAGCGCGACCTTGCTCGCGATGCCGAGCCCGAACCACACCGCGCAGATCGGCGCGAGGACCACGCGCGGCATCGAGTTCAGCGCCTTGATGTACGGGTCGAGGATCGCCGCGGCCACCGGCGACAGCGCGAGCCACAGCCCCATCGCGAGGCCGAACACCGTGCCGATGCCGAACGCCAGCACGGTCTCGAGCAGGGTGATCCACAGGTGGCGGTAGATGTCGGCCTCGACGATGAACCAGCGCCAGATGCGGCCGAAGATCACCAGCGGCTCGCCGAAGAAGAAGGCCGCCTGCCGGTCGTTGTCGAACAGGATGTTCGGCAGCAGGCCGGGCTTGGTGAGCACGTGCCACACGACGAACACCGCCACCAGCACGCCGGCCTGCCACCAGCGCAGGTTCTTCGCGTTCGGCCTGAACCCCGCCATCGCTCAGGCTGCCTTTTCGAGCTGCTGGCGGTAGCCCTTGAGCACCTCCTCGCGCAGCACGCCCCAGATCGCGTCGTGCAGTTCGAGGAAGCGCGGCGTGCTGCGGATCTCGGCCACGTCGCGCGGGCGCGCGAGGTCGATCGCGAACTCGCCGATCACGCGCGCGGCCGGGCCGGCGCTCATCACCAGCACGCGGTCGCTCATGGCGATGGCCTCGTCGAGGTCGTGCGTGATGAACAGCACCGCCTTCTTCTTCTGCGACCACAGCTGCAGCACCTCGTTCTCCATCAGCTGCCGCGTCTGGACGTCCAGCGCCGAGAACGGCTCGTCCATCAGGATGATGTCGGGGTCGAGCACCAGGGTCTGCGCGAGCGACGTGCGCTTGCGCATGCCGCCGGAGAGCTGGTGCGGGTAGCGGTCGCCGAAGGCCGCGAGCCCGACGCGCGCCAGCCACGACTGCGCCTCGCGCCGCGCGTCGGCCTCGGGCACGCCGCGGAACTGCAGGCCGGCCATCACGTTGCCGAGCGCCGTGCGCCACGGCATCAGGCTGTCGGCCTGGAACATGTAGCCGGCGCGCGGGTTCAGTCCCTCGGGGAACGACGCCAGCGGCTGCCCGAACACCTGCACCGCGCCCGCGCTCGGCACGAGCAGCCCGGCGCCGACATTGAGCAAGGTGCTTTTGTTTTTGAATGAGCCGGCGACCACCGAGACGAACTCGCCGGCACCGACGTCGAGCGACACGTCCTGCACCGCGGTGTAGCGCTGGCCCGGCGCGTCCTTGCTCACGAAGCGAGCCAGCGGCTTGGGCGAGCGCTCCGCCAGG
>CAZFET010000478.1:0-2194 GCA_964517545.1 uncultured Burkholderiaceae bacterium | reverse complement strand
ACGACCGGGACGGTGGCTGAGCCTCGGATTGCTTCGAGCGTCGCGCGTGACGACGAGATCATGCCGGCGGTTCTGGCGGGTGACGGCGCCGGCTCGAATCTGGATGCGGATAAGCTTGACGGCTTGGACTCGACGGCGTTCGTTTCCGGCGCGCATACGCATGATGGCGCTGATATCACATCGGGAACCGTGACCGAACCGCGGATTGACGTCGCGCGTCAGCACGCGCGCGGTCAGCGTGACCTCGGGCCGCGCCAGGTCGCGCACGTCGCCGAACACGTACAGCGTCTGCCCGCCGATCGGCGGCAGGAACACCTCGAGGTCGCTGCGCGTGACCAGCTCGGGGTACATGCCGCCGGTTTCCTCGAACAGCGCGCGGCGCAGCTCGGCCTCGCTCACGCCGAAGCGCCGCGCCACGCCGGGCAGCCACCACACCGGCTCGACCGCGATCTTGGTGACCACGGCCGACGCGTCGTCGAGCAGCACGCGGCCGTCGACCTTCAGCCGCTGGAACGCGATGGCCTGCTTGATCTCGGGCAGCTGGCTGTGCGCCTTGGTCACCGCGATGGTCGGGCGGATGTCGTAGCCCTCCGCGATGTACGGGGCGTAGACCTGCGCGACCATCGCGCCCCACGGGTCGATCGAGACGATGCGCTCGGGCTCGGCCCACTGCGGGTACGGCCCGATCGGGTCGGTGGGCGCTGTGTTGGTGAGGTCGGCACGATGGCCGCGCGGCAGGTTGCCCGCCGCCACCGCGAGCGCGCGGTACACGCCGTAGCTGCCGCTGTGCGTGCCGATCACGTTGCGCTGCCGCCGGTTGGTGGTGGTGCCGACGACGGGCCCGCGCTCCAGCGGGTCGGCCGCCCCCCACTGGATGGCCGGCGCGCCGCTCGCGCCCTGCCCCGGGTGCGAGGTCAGGCGGATGTGGCCGCCGGCGGCGTTGTCGTTGCCCATGGCCTTGCTCCTGCACGCGCGTTGCGTTTGCCGCGGCCAGCATACTGCCGGCGCGCGCGGCGCGGACTCCGGTCGCGCCCGGACGCCGCAAGCCGTCCTGCCGTCCGCGCCCCGCTTGCGGGGCGCGCGGCGGCGCTCAACGCTCGCCCTTGCGCCACGGCTTCATCAGCGCCTGCGGATACGCGGCCCGGCGCGCCACCAGCACCAGCGCGACGATGGCCATGGCGTAGGGCAGCATCAGGTAGAACTGGTACGGCAGGTCCAGCCCGAGCACGCCCGAGCCGGCCTGCTGCAGGCGCAGCTGCAGCGCGTCGAAGAAGGCGAACAGCAGCGCGCCGAGCAGCGCCTTGCCCGGCCGCCACGACGCGAACACGACGAGCGCCACGCACACCCAGCCGCGGCCGTTGACCATGTTGAAGTAGAAGGCGTTGAACGCGGCCAAGGTGAGGAATGCGCCGGCCACGCCCATCAGCGCCGAGCCCGCGATCACGGCCCCCGCGCGCAGCCGCGTGACCGACAGCCCCTGGCCTTCGGCCGCCGCCGGGTTCTCGCCGACCATGCGGATCGCCAGCCCGAGCGGCGTGCGGTACAGCAGCCAGCCGATGGCCGGCACCAGCGCGAGCGCCAGCAAGGTGAGCGGGGTCTGCTGGTCGAGCACCGGCACCGGCAGCCATTCCATCGGCTCGAACGGCGCGATGGTCGGCGGGCTGTCGACCTTGGGAAACCACACGCGGTAGGCGTAGCTCGCGAGACTGGTGGCCAGCAAGGTGATGCCGAGTCCGGCCACGTGCTGGCTCAGCGCCAGCGACACGGTCAGCCACGCATGCAGCGCGCCGAACGCGGCGCCCGCGAGCGCGGCCACGAGCACGCCGCTCCACAGCCCGCCGCCCTGGTACACGGTGAGCCAGCCGGCGAACGCGCCGGCCACCATGATCCCCTCGATGCCGAGGTTGAGCACGCCGGCGCGCTCGCACAGCAACACCCCCAGCGTCCCGAGCACCAGCGGCGTGGCGATGCGCAGCACGGCCACCCAGAACGGCGCCGACGCCAGCAGCTCGAGCGTCTCAGCCAGCATCGGCGTCTCCGCGCCGGCGCGCGGCGTGCGACGCACGCGCGGCGAGCCATGCCTCGCGCCGCAGCTGCCGGTACTGCACGCCGGGCAACGGCGACTCGTACGGCTCGCCGAAGCCCAGCCGCGCCAGCACGCGCAGCGCCGCCGCGTTAGGCGCGTCGGCGCCGG
>CAZFET010000477.1:0-2199 GCA_964517545.1 uncultured Burkholderiaceae bacterium | reverse complement strand
GCCGCGCCTATTCGCCGCGCTTCCTGTGGATGTGGCCGAACGCGCGCATCTCGGTCATGGGCGGCGAGCAGGCCGCCAGCGTGCTGGCCACCGTCCGGCGCGACGGCATCGAGTCGCGCGGCGGCCGCTGGAGCGCCGAGGAGGAGGAGGCGTTCAAGGCGCCGATCCGCGCGCAGTACGAGCACCAGGGCCACCCGTACTACGCCAGCGCGCGGCTGTGGGACGACGGCGTGATCGACCCGGCCGACACGCGCCGCGTGCTCGCGCTGGGACTGTCGGCGTCGATGAACGCGCCGATCCCCGAACCGAAGTTCGGCGTGTTCCGCATGTGAGCGCGGGCGCCCGACCCGAGACCGCCGACATGGACCCGAAGCGCCACTTCCTGACCCTCGCGCGCTACCACCTGTGGGCGACGCGGCGGCTGCTCGAGCGCCACGTCGCGCCGCTGCCCGACGACGAGTACCGGCGCGACACGGGCCTGTTCTTCCGCAGCATCCACGGCACCCTGAACCACCTGCTGGTGGCCGAGCAGCGGCTGTGGCTGCGCCGCTTCGCCGAGGGCGTGTCGCCGGTGGTGCGCCTCGACGAGGAGATCGAGCCCGACCGCGCGCGCCTGCAGGCCGCGCTGATCGAAGGCGCCACGCGCTGGATCGGGCTGGTCGGGTCGTGGGACGCGTCGCGCTACGACGGCCGGCTCGACTACACCAGCACCAAGGGCGTCGCGATGTCGCTGCCGTTCGCCGCGACGCTCGCGCACGTGTTCAACCACGCCACGCACCACCGCGGCCAGGTCACGGCCGCGATCACCGCGCTCGGCCATCCGTGCCCCGAGCTCGACCTGGTGTGGATGCTGCAGGAGGACGACCGGTGAGCCCTGCCACGCTCGACATCCGCCGCGACGGCCCGGCCGGCCGCGTGGCGCGCGTGTTCCTGAACCGCCCCGAGGTGCGCAACGCGTTCAACGACGACGTGATCCGCGAGCTCACCGACGCCTTCCGCACGCTCGGCGCCGACGCGTCGCTGCGCTGCATCGTGCTCGGCGGCCACGGCAAGGCCTTCTGCGCCGGCGCCGACCTGAACTGGATGCGCGCGATGGCTGGCTACTCGTGGGACGAGAACCGCGCGGACGCCGCGCGCCTGGCCGACATGCTGTGGACGATCCGCAGCTGCCCGCTGCCGGTGGTCGGCCGCCTCCACGGCGACACCTACGCCGGCGGGCTCGGGCTGGCCGCCGTGTGCGACGTGCTGGTCGCGGCCGAGGGTGTGCAGTTCTGCCTGAGCGAGGCGAAGCTCGGCCTGCTGCCGGCGACCATCGGGCCGTACGTCGTGCGCGCGCTCGGCGAGCAGGCGTCGCGCCGCTACTTCCTCACCGCCGAGCGTTTCGACGCCGCGCGCGCGCACACGCTCGGCTTCGTGCACGAGGTGGTGCCGGCCGACGCGCTGGACGCGAAGGTCGACGAGATCGTCGCGGCGCTCGTGGCCAACGGCCCCGAGGCGGTGAAGGCGTGCAAGCGCCTGGTGCACGACGTGGCCGGCGCGCCGCTCAGCGCCGATCTGCGCGCCGACACCGCGCGCCGCATCGCCGACATCCGCGCCAGCGACGAAGGCCGCGAGGGCGTGCAGTCCTTCCTGCAGAAGCGGGCGCCGTCGTGGCTGGGCTGAACCTCGACACCACGCAGCTCGTGGCGCTCGCCGCCGCGCTCGGCTGGGCCAGCGGCCTGCGCCTGTACGCGGTGGTGTTCCTCACCGGGCTGGCCGGCGCGCTCGGCTGGGTGAGCCTGCCCGCGGGCCTGCAGGTCCTGCAGCACCCGGTGGTGCTGGGCGCGAGCGGGCTGATGCTCGCGGTGGAGTTCTTCGCCGACAAGGTGCCCGGACTCGACACCCTGTGGGACACCGTGCACACGGTCATCCGCATCCCGGCCGGCGCGGCGCTCGCCGCCGGCGCGCTCGGCGGCGACCAGGCCACGTGGGCGTTCGTCGCCGCGCTGGCCGGCGGCACCCTGGCGGCCACGTCGCACGCGGCCAAGACCACCACGCGCGCGGCGGTCAACACCTCGCCCGAGCCGTTCTCCAACATCGGCCTGTCGCTGCTGGGCGACGCGGCCGTGCCGGCGATGCTGTGGCTCGCGTGGGAGCACCTCGCCTGGTGCTTCGCCGCGCTGGCCGCCGCGCTGCTGCTGTCGGTCGTGCTGATCGTCG
>CAZFET010000476.1:843-2200 GCA_964517545.1 uncultured Burkholderiaceae bacterium | reverse complement strand
TGAACGCGAATGACAGGATAGCCGACTGACCCACCCGCAGGCGGCCCAGACCTAAAGCAAGCCGCAAGGCACTGTGACTTTGCTCCCTAGACAGGCATGCCCGGTCTAAGTGTCAAGAGGGTATTCTACCTACCCCCACCCATGGTGTCAATACCGCCGGTACTCACCGACTCCTGCCAGTGGAGCCGGTTGGTGGGGATCTTGAGATAGGTCACCAGTGACGAGATAGGGATGATATCTGGAGAATTGCCAGGGAAGGGGCAGATAATGGCCCAATGGTGCTCCGTTCCCATGCTGTGCCCGGAGAACCTGTGCCGCGTATGACGAGGGCTTACCTACCAACCTGCACGGCACTCACTAAAAGGCTATCACCGCCATCCACCAACAGGCGCCGTCCGTTAACCGGATGGAAAAAACCGACTATCACAGAGTACTCCCCTGGCGGGATTCCGGGGGGAAGAAGCAGGGCATAACGATCCCTAATTTGTTCGCCAAGATGCCAACCGGAGGTGGGACGGCGCCACTGGTCAGGCATACCATCCTTTTGCGACCACAAGCGTCCTGAGCCATCGACCAGATGCACGAAGGCTTTGTAGTCTTCGGACATGGCTCCACCAGCCAGCCAATTCAATTCCAGTTGCACGACCTGGCCGGGCGAGGATTTCCCAGGGGCTAGGCAGTAGCTCAGAAGGATGATCTTGCCACCAGCGAACCTGGCGCCCAGGGGCGAAGGGGAGGGGCAATTTGCAGGCGGGACGAACAAAGCAAGCTGAATCTCACCCTGGTTGTATTGAGTAACCGGCACTGCCAAATCGGTCAATTTGCCTCTCAGGTCTTGAATTGCCTCCATGCCGCCGATCAGCCAGAGCCGTTGGAACTGGGAGACAAGGCCAAGCAAGAGCTGCCTCTCTTGGGACGGGCCCATACCGCCTCCTAGTCCGTACCACGGGAGAGCGCCTTTGTAGAAGTCCTGAAAGACAGAGGTGTCGGCCGGCGAACTGAAAATAATGGCATCACCTTTATCTTCAAGCTCTTGCAGCGCCTGGGACGTTCGCCAATAGTCAGAGCGAACATCTCTGGCCATGGCCTGAAAACGACTGAGTGAAAATGCGGAGATGATCCCCAGGAAAAGGAGAGCCCCAACGGTTTTGGCCAGGCGCACTTCCTTTCTATAGCCACGGCGCACGCTAGCATAAAGGGCCAAGGTGGAGAGGAAAAGCCCAAAGATCAGGGCCGCCAAGGCTGCGTAATCAACGCGGATCAGGCCCCCAGGCCCCGAAAGAGCCACCCAGGCGAAGTCCAGGTTTTCCAAACGTAGGAAGCGGATCTGTTGAAAAAGCGGTGAGAATGAGGGGTC
>CAZFET010000476.1:0-833 GCA_964517545.1 uncultured Burkholderiaceae bacterium | reverse complement strand
AGGTTGAAACTAACGCTTAGGCCCACGATCTGTACCAAAACGCTCGGGAGGCCGAGTAAAGCTAAAAGCAAGCGCAGCACCAAAGAAGTCGCGGCCTTTTCTAAGTAAGGCAGCATCACGAGTACCAGGAGGGGGATGATGGGCACCAGGAAGCGTGGCCCCCATCCGTGCCCTCCCCACCAGAGATACCACCTGGCATAAAGGGCGATTTGTGACAAGCAAACTGCCAATAAGAGAAGCGCCTCCGGTCGGTGGCGACGAAAGAAGCGCAGTGAGGAGAATAAAGCAGCCACCAGGATCGGGGAGTACAGGAAAAGCCCTTTACCTGGGCTTGCCAACAGGCCGTAAAGCCCGGTCCACAGTGGCGCGGAGAAACGTTCCCGCGGAAGATAGCCCGTTTGCCAGAAACCACCAAAGCGTCGGGCGTTGTATAGGCCCACCAGCGCCACCGGAACCAGGACAGGAAGGGCAAACCAGAGCACACTCTTCATAAACCAGGCCCATTTCCCGGCCGAACCCATTTTCGCCTCTTGCCACACTCGCCATGTCAGGTAACCCAGGAAAAAGGGGATAGTGACCAGGGTAGTCAAGCGGGCGAGGACAGCCAAGCCGAGGAAGGCTCCAGCCAAGACAAGTTGGCTCAAATGTGGGCGGTCGCGAAACCACAGCAGGCCGTAGCCGCCGCCCAACAGGCCCAGCCCCGCAATAGGTTCGCTGAAAAAGTATTTGGTGTATACCCAGGCCATGGTCGCGAACGCAAAGGCCAGTGCTGAGCACAAAGCTACGCCATGCTGGTAGCCCAAGCGCAATGCGGAGAGATAAACCAGGACACC
>CAZFET010000475.1:0-2213 GCA_964517545.1 uncultured Burkholderiaceae bacterium | reverse complement strand
GCTTCATGGTCTGGAGGATGCGTCCGGGCAGCGCGCCGATGTAGGTGCGGCGGTGGCCGCGGATCTCGGCCTCGTCGCGCACGCCGCCGAGCGACATGCGCACGAAATTGCGGCCGGTGGCACGCGCCACCGACTGGCCGAGCGACGTCTTGCCCACGCCCGGCGGACCCACGAGGCACAGGATCGGCGCCTTGAGCTTGTCGACGCGCTGCTGCACGGCGAGGTACTCGAGGATGCGCTCCTTCACCTTGTCGAGGCCGTAGTGGTCCTCGTTGAGCACGCCTTCGGCATGCGACAGGTCGTGCCTGATCTTGGTCTTCTTGCTCCACGGCAGGTTGACCAGGGTGTCGATGTAGTTGCGCACCACGGTCGCCTCGGCCGACATGGGCGACATCAGCTTGAGCTTCTTCAGCTCGTTGTCGGCCTTCTTCTTGGCCTCCTTCGGCATCCGCGCGGCCTTGATCTTCTTCTCGAGCTCCTCGAGGTCGGCACCTTCCTCGCCGTCGCCGAGCTCCTTCTGGATCGCCTTGACCTGCTCGTTCAGGTAGTACTCGCGCTGGCTCTTCTCCATCTGCCGCTTGACGCGGCCGCGGATGCGCTTCTCGACCTGCAGGATGTCGACCTCGTGCTCGAGCAGCTCGAGCAGCTTCTCCAGGCGCTTGCCGACTTCGAACAGGTCGAGCACCGACTGCTTGGCCTCGAGCTTGAGCGGCAGGTGCGCGGCGATCGTGTCGGCCAGCCGCCCGGCGTCGTCGATGCCCGCGATGGAGGTCAGGATCTCCGGCGGGATCTTCTTGTTGAGCTTGACGTACTGGTCGAACTGCTGCGTCACCGCGCGGCGCAGCGCCTCGACCTCGGCGCTTTGCTGCGCCTCGGGCGGCACGGGCGTGACGACGGCGGTGAAGTGCTCGCCCTCGTCGCCGATGCGCCCGGTCTTGGCGCGCTGGATGCCCTCGACCAGCACCTTCACCGTGCCGTCGGGCAGCTTCAGCATCTGCAGGATCGACGAGACGCAGCCGATCTCGAACATGTCGTCCGGCTTGGGCTCGTCCTTGCCGGCGGCGCGCTGCGCCACCAGCATGATCTGCCGGCCGGCCTCCATCGCCGCTTCGAGCGCCTTGATGGACTTCGGGCGCCCGACGAACAGCGGGATGACCATGTGCGGGAACACCACCACGTCGCGCAGCGGCAGCAGCGGCAGGGTGATGGGTTCGGGCGGCAGGATGGGATGTCCGGACATGAGAGACCTCTCTTTCTCAGCCCGACGTGGGGACTGGGTGTTCGAATGCAAGCCGCCGCCGCCCGCCCGGCGCGCTCACCGGCGCGTGGGGTCGGCGCGGGTCTTCAGGCACTGGCCTTGGCCTGCTCGCGGTAGACGAGGAGCGGCTTGGCCTCTTCCTCGATGTTGTGCTCGTCGAGCACCACCTTGGCCACGCCGTCGAGATTGGGCAGATCGAACATGGTGTCGATCAGCGCCTGTTCCATGATCGAGCGAAGGCCGCGCGCGCCGGTCTTGCGCGCCAGCGCCTTCTTCGCGATGGCGCTCAGCGCCGACGGCCGCACCTCGAGCTCGACGCCGTCCATGCCGAACAGCTTCTGGTACTGCTTGACCAGCGCGTTGCGCGGTTCGGTGAGGATGCGCACGAGCGCGTCCTCGCTCAGCTCGCCCAGGGTGGCCACCACCGGCAACCGGCCGACCAGCTCGGGGATCAGGCCGAACTTGATGAGGTCCTCCGGCTCGACCTCGCGGAACAGGTCGGACGTGCGCTTCTCGTCCTTGCTGTGGACGGTGGCGCCGAAGCCGATGCCGGACTTCTCGGTGCGGTTCTGGATCACCTTCTCGAGGCCGTCGAACGCGCCGCCGCAGATGAACAGGATGTTGGTCGTGTCGATCTGCAGGAAGTCCTGGTTCGGGTGCTTGCGCCCGCCTTGCGGCGGCACGCTCGCCATCGTGCCCTCGATCAGCTTGAGCAGCGCCTGCTGCACGCCCTCGCCCGACACGTCGCGCGTGATGCTGGGGTTGTCGGCCTTGCGCGAGATCTTGTCGATCTCGTCGATGTAGACGATGCCGCGCTGCGCCCGCTCGACGTTGTAGTCGGCGTTCTGCAGCAGCTTCAGGATGATGTTCTCCACGTCCTCGCCGACGTATCCCGCTTCCGTGAGCGTGGTGGCGTCCGCCATCGTGAACGGCACGTCGAGGATGCGCGCCAGCG
>CAZFET010000474.1:1404-2229 GCA_964517545.1 uncultured Burkholderiaceae bacterium | reverse complement strand
CGGCGGCCACACCGTCCGTTCGGGCTGTCGTCGACTCTGGCGTGCTCGACCGAGCTCCACCACCGCAACCACCCCGCGGTGCAGCCCCACCAGCCCCGGCACCTTGCGGATCGCGATCAGCGCGCCGTCGACGTAGGGGCGCGCGCCCGAGCCGGCCTCGTGGCGCAGCACGAGCTTCTGTTCGGGCATGCCGAAGATCACGTCGACGCCGAGCACGTGGCCGGGCAGCCGTACCGAGTGCACCTGCGTGCCGCCGACCGTGGCGCCGCGCGCCTCGCGCGGGCCGACGGTGCGATCGAGCGGCACCTCGAGCCGCGGCGCCTTCACGCGCGCCAGTCGCGCCGCGAGTTCGCGCACGGTGCCGCTGGGCGCATCGACCTTGCCCTCGTGCGCGTAGTCGACGATCTCCCAGTGCGCCACGTGGCGCGCCGCGATCTCGGCGAACTTCTGCAGCAGCACCGCCGTGAGCGCGAAGTTGCCGCAGGCCAGCACGCCGCGGCCGCGCGCGCGGGCGGCCGCGTCGATCCGCGCGAAGTCGTCGTCGGTCAGGCCCGAGGTGCCGATCACGACGTGCGCGCCGCGCTCCAGCGCCGCCAGCACGTTGGCCATCGCGCTCGCGGGCTTCGTGTACTCGACGAACACGTCGCAGGGCACGGCCAGCGCCTCGGCGGCCGAGCCGAACACGGGCGCGGCCAGGCGCGCATCGCCCAGCGCGTCGGCCAGGCTGCGACCCGCGTGCGTGCGCGACACCGCCGCCACGAGCTGCAGGTCGGCGGCAGCACCGATGCCGCGCGCGAGTTCCGAACCGGCCCAGCCGGTGGCGCC
>CAZFET010000474.1:1073-1394 GCA_964517545.1 uncultured Burkholderiaceae bacterium | reverse complement strand
GGCCAGCATTTTCCACTACGGCCATCACACCGTGGGCGAAGCCAAGGCCTTGATGGCCGCACGCGGCATCACCGTGCGGCTCTGATGCCGCATGGGCGATCACACAATCCCGTTGCGGATCGCGTAGACGGTGAGCTCGGAGTTGTTGGACAGGCCGAGCTTTTCGAGCACGCGCGCGCGGTACACGCTCACCGTCTTGGGCGACAGGGTCAGCTCCTCGGCGATGTCGGACAGCCGCTTGCCCGAGGCGATCATCACCAGGGTCTGCAGCTCGCGGTCGGACAGCTTGTCGTGCGCGTTCTCGACCGCCGGCGTGGTCAG
>CAZFET010000474.1:0-1063 GCA_964517545.1 uncultured Burkholderiaceae bacterium | reverse complement strand
ATCTCGGGGGTCACGTGCTTGCGGCCCTGCGCCACGGTGCGCACGGCCTGCACCAGCAGCGCCGGGTCGCCGCCCTTGTTGACGTAGCCGAACGCGCCGGCGCGCAGCGCGCGGATCGCGTACTGGTCCTCGGGGTACATGCTCACCACGAGCACGCGCACGGGTGAGCCTTCGTCCTTCAGTGCGTGCAGCACGTCCAGCCCGCTGCGGCCGGGCAGGTTGATGTCGAGCACCAGCACGTCGCAGGCGTGCTCGCGCAGACGGCTGCGCAGCTCGCCGTAGTCGCCCGCCTCGGCGACCACCTCGATGTCCGGCGCGTCGGACAAGGTGTCGCGGATGCCGCGCCGGATCAGCGCGTGGTCGTCGCACAGGATCACCCTGGTGTTCATGCGTGGCGCTCCTTCGGCTTGACCCTACAGCGTGCCCCAGGCCGACGGATCGTGCTCGTCGTCGCCCAGCCGCACTTGCGGCACCTGCGCGGCGCGCGACGCGGCATCGGCGATCGGCACCGACAGGATCAGGGTGGTGCCGCCCGGCCCGCTGGTCAGGTCGACCCAGCCGCCCACCGTCGAGGCGCGTTCGTGCAGCCCGCGGATGCCGAAGCTGCGCGCCTTGGCGAGATCGGCCTCCGACAGGCCGCGGCCGTCGTCGGTGACCTCGAGGGTCAGCACGCCGCCGGCCAAGGTGAGCTCGATCGAGACGAACTTCGCCTGCGCATGCTTGCTCACGTTGGTCAGCGCCTCCTGCGCGGCGCGGTACGCAACCAGCGGCACCAGCGCCGGCAGCTGCATCGACTCGTGGCTGGTGCGGAAGCGGCACGCGATGCCGGTGCGCTTCTCGAAGCGCGTGGTCATCCACTGCAGCGCGGCCACCAGGCCCTGCTCGAGGATGGCGGGCCGCAGGTTGTGCATGATCCGCTGGCTGGCCTCGATGGCGTGCGTCACCGTCTCGAGCGCCACGCTCACGCGGTTGAGCACCTCCGACTCGCGGCTGTGGCGCGCGATCCACGCGAGGTCGAACTTCAGCGCGGTGAGCGAGCCGCCCACGTCGTCGTGGATCTCGC
>CAZFET010000473.1:0-2231 GCA_964517545.1 uncultured Burkholderiaceae bacterium | reverse complement strand
CCATGCCGGCGTACTGCGGGTTGGAGTTGGCCGCGTTGAAGATCGCCCGGTTGGCGTTGTCGACGCAGATGTCCATCGCGCGCCGCACGTCGGTGTCGGTGGCGTTGCCCGACGCCTGCTGGAGCCAGCGGCCGAGCTCGGAGCGGATGAAGGAGGTGGCCATGCCGCTGGCGACCTCGCCGGCGTTGTAGCCGCCCATGCCGTCGGCCAGCACGGCCAGCTGCGAGGCTTCGTCGACGGCGACCGAGTCCTCGTTGTTGCTGCGTGCGCGGCCGGTGTCGGTGACACTGAAGAACTCGACGGTCATGGCGGCGGCGGCAACGGCGGACAGATTCATCGGCGCCCGGCATTGTGCCTTGGATCGGCGTCGTTCCCGGCCGACGTCGCGCCCTCGTGACCAATGTCGCGTCCGGCGACATCGGCATGCGCGGGCCCGGCGGCCGCGGTGTCGAGCAGCGCCTGCACGGCCCGCAGGTCGTCGGCCAGTTCGGCGGCGCTGGCGTAGCGCGTCTCGGGGCGCTTCTGCAGTGCCAGCGCGATCACGTCGGCCAGCGCCTCGGGCACGTCGGGGCGCAGGCTGCGCAGGTCGGGCACGGGCTCGTGGGCGATGGCCGCGAGCAGCCGGGCGAGCGAGTCCGCCTCGTGCGGCAGGCGCCCGGCGATCAGGTGGTACAGGGTGGCGCCCAGCGCGTACACGTCGGCGCGCGCGTCGGGCGCGCGACCGGCCAGCTGCTCGGGCGCCATGTACGAAGGCGAGCCCAGCACCAGCCCCGAGCGCGAGCGCTCGGCGTCGCTCAGGTGGGCCGTGCCGAAGTCGGTGACCTTCACGCGACCCGCGCCGATGTCGACCAGCACGTTGGCCGGCTTCACGTCGCGGTGCACGACGCCGCGCCCGTGCGCGTGCTGCAGGGCGCGCGCGACGCGCTCGCCGATGTGCAGCACGAGCGGCAGCGGCAAGCGCCGCGCGGGCTCGGTGTAGCGGCTGAGGTCGTGGCCCTGCACCAGCTCCATCGCGATCCAGGCGAGGCGATCGGTCTCGCCGACCTCGTAGACGCGCACGATGTCGGGATGCTCGAGCCGCTGCGCCGCCGCCGCCTCGCGCCGGAAGCGCGCGCGCGCCGCGTCGTCCCCGCCGGGCGGGCCGAGCGGCACGGTCTTGATGGCGACGGGGCGGCCATCGTCGGGGTGACGCGCGAGCCACACGGTGCCCATCGAGCCGCGCGCGAGCTCCCGCTCGAGGCGCCAGCGCGACAGGCCCGAGGCCGACGCGACCGGCGCGCCGGCGCTTGCGGCGGGGGGCTCGGGATCGGTGGCCCGCCACGGGCCCCCGGCCGGCTCGCGACCGAACAGCGCGCGCAGTCGCTGCAGCGCGCGCCGCATGCGATCAGGCGGCGCTGGCCGCCGCGCTGCGCCGTCGCGCGACGATCCACCTGCCGATGGCCAGCACGAGCAGCGCGCCGCCGATGCCCGCCGCGTAGCGCAGCGAGTCGATCACTTCGGCCGGCGAGCCGGGTCGCGGGCCGGCTTCGGTGGGCAGGTAGCCGACCACCGCCGGGTCGGTGACGGCCATGGTGCCCGCGATCCAGCCGAGCAGCATGCCGCCCAGGGTGATGATCATCGGGAAGCGATCCATCAGCTTGATCACGAGCTGCGAGCCCCAGACGATGATGGGGATCGAGACCAGCAGGCCGAAGACCACCAGCGGCATCTTGTGATCGCCGCCCGCGCCTTCGGCGGCGCCGGCGATCGCGATCACGTTGTCGAGGCTCATCACGAAGTCGGCGACGATGACCGTCTTCACCGCGGCCCACAGCTTGTCGCTCGCCTGGATGTGGGCGTGCTCGTCCTCGTCTTCGGGCGCCAGCAGCTTGACGCCGATCCACAGCAGCAGCGCGGCGCCGACGAGCTTGAGGTACGGGATCGCCAGCAAGGTCAGCGCGAAGAAGATCAGGATCACGCGCAGGCCGATGGCACCGGCCGTGCCCCACAGGATGCCCTGCGTGCGCTGCCTGGGCGGCAGCTTGCGACATGCCAGCGCGATGACGACGGCGTTGTCGCCACCGAGCAGGATGTCGATCATGATGATCTGGCCGACCGCGATCCAGAAGTCGGCGTGCATGAACTGTTCCATCGCGGTGGGCCTGCTGCGAATGCTTCGCGCGGAGTGTAGGCGGCGGGCGGGCGCCCGCCGTGCGTGGAACTACGAACCGGCGCCGCGCCGGCGCCCGCGC
>CAZFET010000472.1:0-2234 GCA_964517545.1 uncultured Burkholderiaceae bacterium | reverse complement strand
ACGGTCTCGCCGTCGCCCTTGACGATCTGCGCGAGCACGCCGGCCGCCGGCGCCGGCACCTCGAGCACGACCTTGTCGGTCTCGATCTCGATGACGATCTCGTCCATCGCGACGGCTTCGCCCGGACGCTTCTTCCACTGCAGCAGGGTCGCCTCGGCGACCGATTCGCTCAGCTGCGGAACCTTGACTTCGATGATGGCCATGATGTTGTGCTTGTCGGGTGTCGGGTCACTTCGTCAGCACGAAGCCCTTGAGCTTGCCGAAGGCCTGGTCGAGCAGCGCCTTCTGCTGCTCCTGGTGCAGGTGCGCATAGCCCACCGCCGGCGAGGCCGACGCGGGGCGCCCGGCGTAGCCCAGCTTCTGCCCTTCGAGCATGTTCTCGTGGATGTAGTGCTGCACGAAGAACCAGGCGCCCTGGTTCTGCGGCTCGTCCTGGCACCACACGACCTCGGTGGCGTTCGGGAAGTGCTTCATCTCGGCCGCGAAGGCCTTGTGCGGGAACGGGTAGAGCTGCTCGACGCGCACGATCGCCACGTCCCAGCGCTTGAGCTCGTCGCGCTTCTTGATCAGGTCGTAGACCACCTTGCCCGAGCACGCGATCACGCGCTTGACCTTGTCGCCCTCGACCTCGGCGCGGCTCGGCCCGATGACCGTGCGGAACTCGCCCTTGGTGAACTCCGTCAGCGGGGAGGTGGCGTCCTTCGCGCGCAGCAGCGACTTCGGCGTCATGATCACCAGCGGCTTGCGGAACTGGCGCACCATCTGCCGCCGCAGCAGGTGGAAGATCTGGCTGGCCGTGGTGGGCTGGCAGATCTGCATGTTGTTGTCGGCCGCGAGCTGCATGAAGCGCTCGAGGCGCGCCGAGCTGTGCTCGGGCCCCTGCCCTTCGTAGCCGTGCGGCAGCATCAGCGTGAGCCCGTTGACGCGGCCCCACTTCACCTCGCCCGAGGCGATGAACTGGTCGATCACCACCTGCGCGCCGTTGGCGAAGTCGCCGAACTGTGCCTCCCAGATGGTCAGCGTGTTCGGGTCGGCGCTGGCGTAGCCGTACTCGAAGCCGAGCACGGCCTCCTCCGACAGGATGGAGTCGATCACGACGAACGGCGCCTGGTTGTCGGCCACGTGCTGCAGCGGGATCCAGGTGCCCTCGTCCCAGCGCTCGCGGTTCTGGTCGTGCAGCACCGCGTGGCGGTGCGTGAACGTGCCGCGCCCGCAGTCCTCGCCCGACAGCCGCACCGCGTAGCCGCTGGCCACCAGCGACGCGAAGGCCAGGTGCTCGCCCATGCCCCAGTCGACGTTGATCTCGCCGCGGCCCATGGCCGCGCGGTCGGCGATGACCTTCTCGACCAGCGGATGCACCTTGAAGTTCGGCGGCACCGTGGTGATGCGCTCGGACAGGCGCTGGATCTCGGCCAGCGGCAGCGCGGTGTCGGCCGCGTCGGTCCACTTCTTGCCGAGGAAGGGCGCCCAGTCGACCGCGTACTTGCTCTTGAAGTTGGTGAGCACCGGGTCGACCGTGTGCTTGCCCGCCTCCATCGCGGCGCGGTAGGCCTTGACCATCGCGTCGGGGCCGTCCGGCGGCAGCACGCCCTGCGCCACCAGCTTGTCGCCGTACAGCCTGCGCGTGCCCGGGTGCTGCGCGATCTTCTTGTACATCAGCGGCTGCGTCAGGCTCGGCGTGTCCTGCTCGTTGTGGCCGAGCTTGCGGAAGCACACGATGTCGACCACCACGTCCTTCTTGAACTGCTGGCGGTAGTCCATCGCGAGCTGGGTGCACAGCACCACCGCCTCGGGGTCGTCGCCGTTCACGTGCAGCACCGGCGCCTCGATCATCTTGACCACGTCGGAGCAGTACAGCGTCGAGCGCGAGTCGCGCGGGTCGCTGGTGGTGAAACCGATCTGGTTGTTGATGACGATGTGCACCGTGCCGCCGGTGTAGTACCCGCGCGTCTGCGCGAGTGCCAGGGTCTCCATCACGACGCCCTGGCCGGCGAACGCCGCGTCGCCGTGCACCAGCACCGGCAGCACCTGGTCGCCGTGCTTGTCGCCGCGGCGTTCCTGGCGCGCCTTCACCGATCCCTCGACCACCGGGTTGACGATCTCGAGGTGCGACGGGTTGAACGCGAGCGACAGGTGCACCGGGCCGCCGGGCGTGGACACGTCGCTCGAGAAGCACTGGTGGTACTTCACGTCGCCGGCCGGCAGGTGCTCCGGCGCGGTGTGCTCGAACTCGG
>CAZFET010000471.1:1281-2243 GCA_964517545.1 uncultured Burkholderiaceae bacterium | reverse complement strand
CGACCACGCCAACGTGCAGCCGCACTCCGGCACGCAGGCCAACATCGCCGCCTACCTCTCGCTCATCAACCCCGGCGATACCGTAATGGGCCTCAACCTCAGCCACGGCGGCCACCTCTCCCACGGCCACCCGCTCAACTTCTCAGGCCGCTACTTCAAGATCGTCACCATGAACGTCTCCCAGGAGACCGAACTGCTGGATTACGACGAGATGGAAAAGCTCATCGAGAAGCACCGCCCCAAGCTCATCATGGCCGGCGCCTCCAACTATTCGCGCAAATGGGACTGGGCCCGCATCAAGCGCGCCGCCGACACCTGGAAGTGCTTCCTGGTGACGGATATCGCCCATTACGCCGGCCTCATCGCTGCGGGCATCTACCCCTCGCCGGTGGAGTACGCCGACATCGTCACCACCACCACGCACAAAACGCTGCGCGGCCCGCGCGGCGGCCTGATCCTCTCCAAGGGCTGCTACGCCAAGAACGTGGACCGCACCAACTTCCCCGGCAACCAGGGCGGCCCGCTGATGCACGCCATAGCCGGCAAAGCCATCTGCTTCAAGGAAGCGATGTCCCCCAAGTTCAAGGAATACCAGACGCAGGTGCTTAAGAACGCCCGCAAACTGGCCCGCGAACTGCAGGGCCGCGGCTACCGCATAGTCTCCGGCGGCACGGACTGCCACCTGATGAGCGTGGACCTGCGCGCCAAGAACATCACCGGCCTGGAGGCCGAGCAGGCGCTGGACAAGGCGGGAATAACGGTGAACAAGAACACCATTCCCTACGACCCGCAGAAGCCCATGATCACCAGCGGCGTGCGCCTGGGCACCCCGGCCGTCACCACCCGCGGCATGAAGGAGAAGCAGATCACCATCATCGCCGGCCTGTTCGACGACGCCATTGCCCACGCCAAGGACGACAAGGCGCTCATCAAACTCGAGGAGCGTTCGCGCGGTTTCCAAT
>CAZFET010000471.1:0-1271 GCA_964517545.1 uncultured Burkholderiaceae bacterium | reverse complement strand
GACGACAAGGCGCTCAAGGGCATAAAGGAGCAGGTGAAGCAGCTGTGCGCCGGCTTCCCCATGTACCCCGGCTTCGAGAATTAACCCGGAAGCCCTGACAAGAGAGGGCCGCGCGGCGGGCGCGGCTCTCTTTTTTTAACCGCGGGGAAAATGCCGAAAGTACGTATAGCATGGAGATAAGATGAAAAACTATTTACCGCTTCTGCTGGCGGTGCTGGGCTGCGGCTGCGCGGCCCCGGCTATCTACAATGCGGCCGGCCAGGGAGACCTGGCGCGCGTGCAGGCGCTGCTGGCCTCGGGCACGGACCCCAACGAGCACACCAAATACTACGCCAACGAAACGGCGCTGCACGAGGCCGTCATCTACTCCCACCTGGAAGTCGCTAAATACCTGCTCGAACACGGCGCCGACCCCAACGCGGAGGCTTCCACCAATATTCTCGGCCACTTCCAGAACATCGGCACGCCGCTCATGTACGCGGCCTGCAAGGGGCAGACCGCCATGGTGCAGCTGCCGCTCGAACAGGGCGCCGCCCCTGACCCGCAGCCGGGCATCTGCGTGAGAGGCCGCTACAGCCAGCCGGACGGCGACGAAGGCACCCCGCTGCAGGTAGCCGAGAAGCGCGGGCACTCGGTAGTGGCCCAGCTCATCAAGTCGGCCATCTCCTCGAGGCTGGGGCTTACCACTGGCAGCGCCAAAAATGCCGACGCTTACGGGCCCCTGATAGGCGCGCTGCTCAAGGACTACAAGGACACGGGCCGCACCATTGCGGTGGCAGGCTTCACCCGGCCGGACGGGCGCGCCACGGCCGACGGCACCATAGTGGCGGAACGCGTGACCACCGAACTGATCAGGCAGAAGCGGCTCACCGTGGTGGAACGAAAGGCTATAGAGAAAGTCCTCTCCGAACTGAAGTTGCAGCTGTCAGGCATAGACGCTGACTCCACCCGCAAACTCGGCAAAATGCTGGGCGCGGACCTGCTGGTGGTAGGAACGGTCATGGAACTGCCAGGAGACAGGCTTGAAGTCAATTTGCGGCTGGCTGGCGTAGAGACCGGAGAGGCCATAAGCGCGGCCTCGGGCCAGGTGGCCAGGGACTGGCTCCAATAGGGCCGGCCGGCATCGTTATTTTCTAGTACTTTACGGCCTCTAATTATTATAAAATACATAATAATGGCGGATTCGCCCTTTTGGGGCCCCGGCCATAGTACGATCTCATCCGAATTAAGGCTACGGGCGAGTAAATCGCTAACAAAGCCCTGGCGGAAAT
>CAZFET010000470.1:0-2274 GCA_964517545.1 uncultured Burkholderiaceae bacterium | reverse complement strand
GGCCGCGCTGCGCCCCTCGCTCGACGCCGCCATCGCGCGCGGGCTCGTGACGGCCGAGCGCTGGAGCGGCGGCTGGACCGACGTGGGCACGCCGGAGCGCCTGGCCGCGTTGCAGGCGCCGGCCTGACGCGGGCACGCGGCGGGCACGCGGCGGGCACGCGGCGGGCACGCGGCCGGCGCGCGTCGCCGCGCCTGCGACCGGTGCGCGTCACCGCGCACGCGCCAGGCTCATGTTGCCGCGCACGCGCTCGGCGCGCGTTACCGCTTGACGCACTTCGCTGCGCCCCGGCCACGGACCGCGCGGCAGACTTTCGACGCCGCGCAGGTCGCGTGTCACGCTCGCCGCACATTCGTGAGCGTTGCGCCTTGAGTGATCGCAAGCTGCGCGCTACGTTGTCGTCGATGACCCGAGCCGTTCGAGCCACTCTTCACGCGATCGCGCTGGCCGCGACGGCGTGGCCGCTCGCGGCCCAGGCCGCGCAGGCGTCGGCCGCCGGGCGCGGGTTGCCGTACGCGCTGTGGCTGGTGCTGCTGCTGCCGATGATGGCGCTGGGCCTCGGCCTGCACGCGCTCGCGGCGCGCGCGCTCAAGGAGGCGCTGCACCGCTTCGCGCCGCTGGCCACCACCGAGGCCGAGCTCCTGCGCTACGAACGCCGCGTCTACCACAGCACCGAGCCGGCGATGCTGGCCGTGGTGGCGCTCGCGCTGGCCGGCGGCATCGGCCTGTGGTGGGGCGCCTACGCGATGTCGACGGCCGGCTGGACGATCGGCGGCGCGCTGATCGGCACGGCCGTGCTGTGGGACCTGTGGTGCTGGCAGCGGGTGACGGCAGGCGAGGAGAACGTGTGGTTCCAGCGCGGGCTGCGCGGCACCGTGCACCAGGTGCTCATCGAGAACATCCGCGACTTCCAGCTCGAGGAGCAGGAAGCGCCGGGCCTGTCGCTGCGCGGCACCGACAACGTGACGGTGCGCCTGAAGCTGCGCATGCGCGACCGCCACGTCGCCGCGCTGCCCAAGACCGACGCACGCGGCGGAGGCCGCGAGGCGGTGGTCGCGATGGCGCAGCACATCGAGACGCGGCTGGCGCAGATCCGCGCCGCCAAGCCCGTGCCCACCGAGGACCGGCTGATCGCGCACGAGCTGCGCAGGCTCGCGCGGCGCGCGCAACGCGAGGCGGTCGCCGACAATGCCGCGGATGCCCGACACGCCTCCCTCGCCCGACCCCCGCGCCCGGCGCGCTGAACCGTTCGCGGGACGACGCGCCCGGCTCGCCGCCGCGTTGCGCGACGCCGGCGGCGGTCTCGCCGTGGTGCCCACGGCACCGCTGCGACGCCGCAACGGCCACGACAACGACCACCCCTTCCGCCCGGCCAGCCACTTCCGCTGGCTGACGGGCTTCGAGGAGCCCGAGGCCTGGCTGCTGCTCGACGCGAGCGGCCGATCGACCCTGCTGCTGCGCCCGCGCGACCCCGAACAGGAGCTGTGGGATGGCCCGCGCCTCGGCCCCGAGGCCGCGTGCGACGCGCTCGGCGTCGACGCCGCGCACCCGGTGGCCGAGCTCGACGCGCGCGTCGTCGACGCGCTGGTCGACCAGCCCGCGCTGTGGACCTTGTTCGGCGCGGGCGACACGCTCGCCCCGCCGGTCGACCGCTGGCTCGAGCGCGCGCGCGTGCGCACCGCGCGCGCCGGCGAGCCGCCCGGCGCGCACCGCGACCTGGCCGCGCTGATCGACGAAATGCGCGTCGTGAAGGACGCGCACGAGATCGCCGCGCTGCGCCGCGCGGCCGACATCGCCGCCGCCGGCCACGTGCGCGCGATGCGCGCCTGCCGGCCCGGCCTGCGCGAGTACGAACTCGAAGCCGAGCTGCTGCACGAGTTCCGCCGCCGCGGCGCCGCGGGGCCGTCGTACGAGCTCATCGTCGCGGCCGGCGCCAACGCCTGCGTGCTGCATCACCCGGCCGGCGACACCGAGCTGCGCGCCGGCGAGCTGTGCCTGATCGACGCCGGCTGCGAGTGGGACGGCTACGCGAGCGACGTGACGCGCACCTTCCCGGTCGACGGCCGCTTCGGCGGGCCGCAGCGTGCGCTGTACGAGCTGGTACTGGCCGCGCAGGAGGCCGCCGTCGCCGCCACGCGGCCCGGCGCGCGCAAGCAGGACGCGCACTGGGCCGCGGTGCGCGTGATCGCGCAGGGCCTGCTCGACCTCGGCCTGCTGAAGCGCGATGCGCTCGGCAGCCTCGACGACGTGGGCGCCTCGGGCGCGCACCGCCGCTT
>CAZFET010000469.1:0-2285 GCA_964517545.1 uncultured Burkholderiaceae bacterium | reverse complement strand
GGCGACGAACTCCTCGGTCTGCGCGCGCGACGTCTCGTAGGGCGCGTGCGCGCCTCGGAGAAGCTGCTGCTCGGCGACCCGATCGGCCCGCAGGAGGCGGTGGAGCTCGGCATCGCCAACGCGGTGCTGCCGGCCACCGAGGTGCTGAACCACGCGCGCCGCGTGGCCGAGCGCTTCAACGCGCTGCCGCCGGCGGCCGTGCGCGAGACCAAGAAGCTGATGCGCCGCGCCACCGAGCAGGCCCTGCTCGAGACCATTCCGCTCGAGGGCGCGGTGTTCGCGAAGCAGCTGCAGAGCCCCGAGGCGAAGGAGGCGTTCAGCGCCTTCCTGTCCAAGCGCAAGCCGGACTTCTCGAAGTTCTGAACGCCGCCGCGCCACCGGCCCCGCGCGCCGCACACGCGATGAGTCTCGCCGCCAAGCTCGCGCTCACGCCGCTGCTCGTGCTGCAGGCGCTGCACACGCGCCGCCGCGTGCCGGTGCTGCCCGAGGCGGCCGGCCCGCGCCGTGGCGAGGTGGCCGCGCCTGGCGCGCGCGACGAGCCGCTGCACCTGCTGATCGTCGGCGACTCGTCGGCCGCCGGCGTCGGCGTCGATCGGCAGGACCGCGCGCTCGCCGGCTGGCTGTCGCGCTCGCTCGCGGCGGCGCTGCCGCTGCGCGTGCGCTGGACCCTCGTGGCGAAGTCGGGGGTCACGACGGCGCAGGCGCTCGATCTCGTGCGCGAGGCGCGGCCGGCGCCGCACGACGTGGCGGTGGTGGTGACCGGCGTCAACGACGTGGTCGAGCAGGTGCCGGCGCAGCGCGCGGTGCGCGCGCGCGAGGCGCTGGCCGACTGGCTGCTCGCCGAGACGCGCGTGCACCACGTCGTCTTCGCCGCGCTGCCGCCGGTCGACCAGTTCCCCGCGCTGCCGCAGCCGCTGCGCTGGATCGCCGGCGCCGACGCGCGCCAGCACGACCTCGCGCAGGCCGCGTGGGCCGCGGCGCGCCGCCGCGAGCGCGGCGACGTGAGCCACGTGCCGATCGCGATCGGCCTCGGCCCGGAGAACATGGCGCGCGACGGCTTCCATCCCGGCGAGCCGGTGTACCGTGCGTGCGGCGAGGCGATCGCCGCGCATCTCGCGGACCCTCTTTCCCACCCCAGCTCCAGGAGCGCCCGATGAGCCTGCAAGGCAAGACCCTGTTCATCACCGGCGCGAGCCGCGGCATCGGACTCGCGATCGCGCTGCGCGCGGCGCGCGACGGCGCCCGCATCGTGCTCGTCGCCAAGACCACCGAGCCCAACCCCAGGCTGCCCGGCACCTTGTACAGCGCCGCCGCCGAGATCGAGGCCGCGGGCGGGCAGGCGCTGCCGGTGCCCACCGACATCCGCGACGAGGAGGCGGTGGCCGCCGCGGTGCGCCAGGCGGTCGAGCGCTTCGGCGGCATCGACATCCTCGTCAACAACGCGAGCGCGATCAGCCTGACGCCCACGCCGGCCACGCCGATGAAGCGCTTCGACCTGATGTTCGGCGTGAACGTGCGCGGCACCTACTGCTGCACGCAGGCCTGCCTGCCCGAGCTGATCAAGAGCGCGCAGGCCGGCCGCAACCCGCACGTGCTGAACATGAGCCCGCCGCTGTCGATGAAGACCCACTGGTTCCAGCACCACGTGGCCTACACGATGGCCAAGTACGGCATGAGCATGTGCACCCTGGGCCACGCCGGCGAGTTCCGCCGCCACGGCATCGGCGTCAACAGCCTGTGGCCGCGCACCGCGATCGCCACCGCGGCGCTGCAGATGATCCCCGGCGTCGACCTCGCCAAGTGCCGCAAGCCCGAGATCCTGGCCGACGCGGCGTACCTGATCCTCACCAGCGATGCCGCCACCACGACCGGCAACTTCTTCATCGACGACACCTTGCTGGCCGAGCACGGCATCACCGACCTCGACCGCTACGCGATGACGCCGGGCAACAAGGACTTCGTGCCCGACTTCTTCGTCGACTGACGCGACGGCCGGCGGCGACGCGGGCCGCGGTGCGGCGCGCACCGGCCGGGGCGCGCCGCGCCGGAGCGCGCCGCGCCGGACGCCGGACGAGCCGGAACGGCCATCGCGGCGCCGCCCGGCCGGGATCGGCTAGATTCCGGTCCCATCCCCCTGCGACCCGGACGACTTCCCTCATGCGCACCTTCAACTTCAGCGCCGGCCCCGCCGTGCTCCCCGAACCCGTGCTGCGCCAGGCGGCCGAGGAGATGCTCGACTGGCACGGCAGCGGCATGTCGGTGATGGAGATGAGCCATCGCGGCAA
>CAZFET010000468.1:1985-2287 GCA_964517545.1 uncultured Burkholderiaceae bacterium | reverse complement strand
GGGCCGGATCGGCCTGCTGGGGGCGGCGTATCTCCAGCGCGAGCGCCGGCGCATGGCACCACAGTAGCATGTCGGCGATGTCGTGCAGCAGCGCCGCGAGGTGGATGACCGGCGCGTCGTGGTCCATGCGGTGCACGGCGAAGCCGAGCGCGAAGCGCGCGGCGCGGTGCGAGCGGCGGATCACCGCGCGCAGGCCGGCCAGCGCCTCGGGCCGCGGCGCGAGGCGCTGTTCGACGGTGGGCTGCGGGCCGAACGCGCGGCAGAACGGCGCGATGCCCATCATCACCAGGGTCGCGGTGACG
>CAZFET010000468.1:688-1906 GCA_964517545.1 uncultured Burkholderiaceae bacterium | reverse complement strand
TCACCAGCCGCCGATGCCTGTGGGCCGACGCGTGCGCCAGCACCTTCAGGGTCATCAGCGGATCGGCCGCGATCAGCTCGCCCAGCATGTTGGCGTCGGCCGCGTCCTCGTTGGCGCGCAGCGCCTCCAGCGTGTCGGCGGTGTCGGCCAGCACGGGAATCTCGGCGCGCGCGAACGCGGCGGTCCACGCGGCGAGGTTCGGCAAGGGGCGGTCGATCGGCGACATCGGGCGGCTCGTACTTCCGGAGCTGTCGACCGGATATCGGCCGCGCCCGCGGCAGCTTGAGCGGCTGCGGGCGCGCGCCGCTCGCGCGGTCACAGGCCGAGCATCAGCCCCTGGCGCGGATCGCTGCGGCCCTCGAGCAGCTCGAGCCACGCCGCGCGCACCGCGTCGCGCCCCTGCCGGTGCACGGGCAGCAGCCACGGCGCGGCGGGGTCGGTCACCCGCTGCACGAACGCCAGCCATCGCTGCGCGATGCGCTGCTGCAGGCCGGCGCTGCCCCAGTCGGCCTGGCGCTTCTTCATCTGCGCCGGCGCGAAGAACAGCTGCGGCCGAGGGCCGGGCAGGCCGCCCGCGCCGCCGAGCTCCTCCCAGTGCGTGCCGCCGACCGCGCAGCTGTAGCCCAGCGCGTCGGCCCAGTGGTGGTGGACGCTGGCGCGCAGCGGCGCGCTGCCGGCAAAGTCGACGTACACCGCCGGGCGCACCGGCTGCGCGGCCACCTCGTCGTACACGATCACCTCGTCGTAGCAGCCGAGCGACTGCGCGAAGCCGAGGTTGCCGGCCGACGTGAGGCCCACGAGCCGCGGCCGCTGCTCGCGCTGCCCGATGCAGTACGCGGTGGCGTAGGCGGTCTTGCTCGACGCGCTGGACAACAGCACCGATTCGGCGCCGAAGAAGCCCTGCTCCGCGAGCACGTCGTCGATCAGGAACGCCGTGGCGAACAGCGGCTGCAGCAGGGCCTGCTCGGCCTCGTGCCGCGCCTCGTAGCCCGGGTCGGTGCGGCAGCGCCGGTAGCGGTTGTAGAGCGGGTGCAGCTCGTGGCGGTGCGGCGCGCCGTCGACGAAGCCCGACACGCCCACGTCCACCGGCTGCAGCAGCGCGTGCGACGCCATCGGCCAGTAGCCGTAGAGGCGCTCGCCGCGCTCGACGCCGGCGCAGCGCGACTCCAGCACGTCGGCGAAGCCCCACACGGGCACGCGGCCCCAGCCGGGTTCGTC
>CAZFET010000468.1:0-678 GCA_964517545.1 uncultured Burkholderiaceae bacterium | reverse complement strand
GCATCGACTCGCCGAAGGCCGCGTAGGTCACGTTGTTCGACGTCAGCGCGAACGAGGTCACGCGCAGCCGCACGCCGCCGTCGGGCAGCGCCGCGGAGGCCACGGCGTGGTCGTCGCTCCAGCGCGTCGCGTGCAGGTCGTCGCGGCGCACCAGCAGGCCGGCGGCATCGCTCATGGGCAGGCTCCTCGTGAAACGCCGGCCAAGCGTCTCACAAGTCGCCGCCCGCTCGTCGAGGGTTTGCGCGCGGGGTGCCAGATGGATCGGCATCGTGGCCTCCGCTCACAGGCGATTCACGCCGGCCACCCAGCCGACGAAGCGGCCCTCGTGGTACAGCGCACCCTCGGGCGCGCCCGCCTCGGCGTGAAACTCGTACAGCGCAGCCGCCTCGGACGGCCGCATCGCCGCCGCGCGACGCTCGCGCGACTCCAGCCAGCGCGCCAGGCGCACGAGCCGGTGGCTCGAACCGCGCAGCAGCCGCGCCAGCAGGCGGCGCGCCGCGCCGGAGGCGGGGTGCTGCGAAGGCAGTTCGTGCAGGGACAGGGAACGGGACATGGGGGTCTCCTGGACCGGCCCGCGCGCGGCGGGCCGGTGAGTTCATGGGCTCGGCCGCGGTCGCTCGCCGAGCAGTCGATCGAGTTCGCGCGCGAGCGCGCGTCGGGCCTGCTGGCGCGCATCGC
>CAZFET010000467.1:365-2289 GCA_964517545.1 uncultured Burkholderiaceae bacterium | reverse complement strand
AAAACCCTGGGACAACTCGCTTCGCGGCGCTTGACTTCGAAGACGGTTACTCAGCAGCTCGCGCTGCTGGCCGTGCACGCCGTGCATCACCACGTTGCCCTCGGTCAGCTCGAACCTCACGCCGTACTGCCGCTCCAGCTGCTCCATGCGCTCGAGCAACTGGCGGCCCTGCGGCACGCCGTCGGGGGCGACGTAGGTGAGCAGCTGCGCGCCGGGCGCGCTGCCGGTCGTGTCGCTCGAGGCCTCGACCTCCGCCACGCGGCTGCGCAGCCCGAAGCCCTGGCCGATCTTGCCGGCGGGGTCGACCGGCATGCCGCCGCGCAGCACCTGCTCGCTGCCGTCGGCGGCGCGATGCGTGAACTCGAAGTTGCCCGGCTGGCGCTCGGCATAGCGGCGCGCCTCGTCGGCCGACAAGGTGTCCGGCAGCACGACGCGGCCCTGTGCATCGGTCTCGACATTGCGCGGGGGCAGGGCGCCGTCGTCCGGCCGGCTCTCGTCGAACGGCCGCTCGCCCGGCGGTTGGCTCGAGACGAACTGCACGTCGCCGCGGTTCTCGACGCGGGCGAGCAGCTGCGGATCGACGAAGCGGCCCAGCGGATGGCCGGCCGCGTGAGCCGGATCGGCGGGGTCGAAGGGCGGACTGACGCTGAGGTTCGACCTCGCACCACCGCCCGCAGACGGCGGGGTGCCCGGCCGCTCGGAGCTCTCGTCGATCCGTGGCGGGTCGGCGGGGCGGTCGATCGGCGTGGGCGTCGCCGTGGGACCGGTGCCCGGCGCGGGGCTGGCCGGCGGCGTGCCTTGCAGCAGATCGAGCGCTTGTCGTCGCAACCCATCGACCAACCAGCCCGGCACGTCGCCGACCTTGCCCAGTGCCTCGAAGCCCTGCGCCAAAGGCTCAGAGGCTGCCGTGGCGATCTGCTCGAAGACGTTGTTCTGCTTGCCGGGGACGTACTGGTAGTTCTTGCCGATCTCGCTGGCCGTCGAGCCGCTGCCGAACGGTTGCTGCCCCTTGGTGCCTTGCCAACCGCTGCGCAGCGCCTCCGGCAGTCGCATCGGGTCGAAGCGGATCGCGAACGGGATGTCGCGCGTGGTCGAACGCCCCGGCGCGTAGCCGGCGAAGTCCGCACCGAAGGTGATCTTGCCGGGCCCGACGCGGTTGCTCTGCTGGTACTGCACGCCGGGAATCCACCATGGCACGCCGCGCGGCGACGCCGGCGTGTTGCCCATGATCTCGATGCCGAAGCGCTCGCCGCCCTTGGTGAAGTCGGACCTGGGGTTGGTGCGCAGCGCGCCGCCGAACGGCATGGCACGCAACTCCCAGATGTTCTGCAAGGAGATGGCGTTCTCGCCGAGCGGGTGGAACGACGAGCCGAGCGCGATGCCGGCGAGCTGGGCGCGGTCGCTGGTGAACACCGCCTGCAGCTGGCCCTTGCTGCCGAGGAAGGCCGTCGGCGTCGCCGTGCCCGCCTTCACGCCGAACAGCTGGGGCAGCGCGGTGGCGATCGGGCCGCGCACGCCCGGCCCCTGAGCGGCCGCATACAGGTGCTGGTACGGCGTCTTCAGCACCAGCGCCGAGGTGCCGAGCGAGCTCGTCTGCGGCGGCAGGTTGAGGTGGCGGATCGCCGTCTGCGCCGCTCGATCGCCGGTCTCGACACCGGTCCAGCCGAGCGGCACGCCGGCCAGCGTATGCAAGGTCGCGGCCCGGCCGAGGTTGCCCATCAGTCCGGCACCGACGCGCAGCAGCTTGCCCGGCGTGGCGCCCTGCAGCCGCACGGCGCGCTCGTAGGCTGCCTGCACGCCGGCGAGCTTCTCGGTGTGCGTGCGGTGCATCGACTGCATCCGCTCCAGCGCCATCTGGTTGGTCGAGCGGCGATCGAGCAGCGCGGCGCGTTCGCCGGCGCGCTCTTGCAAGACCTGCTGCAGC
>CAZFET010000467.1:0-355 GCA_964517545.1 uncultured Burkholderiaceae bacterium | reverse complement strand
GGCTTGGCCGCCCGGCTTGGCCACGAACAGCAGGCCGAACAGCCGCCCCTCCAGCGCAATCGGCAGGAGCACGCAACTGGCGGCCAGGCCCCGCAAGGCGGGGACCTGCTGCAGCAGCGGCGGAACATCCTGCCCCTGCGATCGCAGATCGGCCATCGACGCCTCCAGGCCGCGCATCTGGCTTTCGATCGCGCCGACCTGCGAGTCGATCTCGCGCTCGATGGACTCCTTCTTGCGGGTGGCGTCTTCGAGGATCGCGGCCGAGCGCTCGACGTTGTGCGCGATGCGCCCGGCGATGCCGGCGATCTTCAGCGGCGCGGCGGCGCGCTGCTCGAGATCGAGCCGGCGCGCGCCG
>CAZFET010000466.1:0-2289 GCA_964517545.1 uncultured Burkholderiaceae bacterium | reverse complement strand
TCCAGTCGGTGTAGTGCGACAGCGCGTTGACCGTCTTGATCGACATCATCGGACCCTCGAAGGTCGACATGCCGTAGAACGACAGCGAGACGATCAGGAACTTCAGGATCGGGTCGTCGCGCAGTTTGTGCCACGCCCCGCTCAGGGTCATGATGCCGTTGATCATGCCGCCCCAGCTCGGCGCCAGCAGGATCAGCGAGAACAGCATGCCGATCGACTGCGCCCAGTCGGGCAGCGCGGTGTAGTGCAGGTGGTGCGGACCGGCCCACATGTAGGTGAAGATCAGGGCCCAGAAGTGCACGATCGACAGCCGGTACGAGTACACCGGCCGCTCGGCCTGCTTGGGGATGTAGTAGTACATCATCCCGAGGAAGCCCGCGGTGAGGAAGAAGCCCACCGCGTTATGGCCGTACCACCACTGCACCATCGCGTCCTGCACGCCGGCATAGGCCGAGTAGCTCTTCATCCAGCCGGCCGGGATGGCCGCGCTGTTGACGATGTGCAGCAGCGCCACCGTCAGGATGAAGGCGCCGAAGAACCAGTTCGCCACGTAGATGTGGCGCACCTTGCGGATGCCGATGGTGCCGAAGAACACCACCGCGTACGCCACCCACACGACGGCGATCAGGATGTCGATCGGCCACTCGAGCTCCGCGTACTCCTTGGCCTGCGTGTAGCCCAGCGGCAGCGAGACCGCCGCCGCCACGATCACGGCCTGCCAGCCCCAGAAGGTGAACTCGGCGAGCCTGGGCAGGAACAGCGGCGTCTGGCAGGTGCGCTGCACGACGTGGTAGCTCGTCGCGAACAGGGTGCAGCCGCCGAACGCGAAGATCACCGCGTTGGTGTGCAGCGGACGCAGCCGTCCGTAGCTCAGCCACGGGATGCCGAGGTTGAGCTCGGGCCACGTCAGCTGGGCGGCGATGATCACGCCGACCAGCATGCCCACGATGCCCCACAGCACGGCCGCATAAGCGAACAGCCGCACGACGCGATCGTGGTATTGAGTCGAGGCTTCAGGCATCGATCGGCTCCTTCTTCATGTCGGGGTCTCGTGGTTGTCCTTGCGGCAATTGTGGTTTTGATGCTGCACCGCCAGATTGATCGGCATCAAGGATGCGCTGCCCTTCGCGCTCGAGATCGTCGAACTGCCCGCCGTGAAGCGCCCACGCGAACACGCCGATCACGACGAGCAGCAGCACCATCGACAGCGGGATCAGCACGAACAGGATGTCCATGGCGCGTCAGGTCGCCTGCCGATCGGGTGCCGCGGCCGGCACGCGCGCGACGCGCAGTGCGTTGAGCACCACCAGCAGCGAGCTCGCGGCCATGCCGAGTCCGGCCAGCCACGGCGGCAGCAGGCCCGCGAGCGCGAGCGGGATGCACGCGGCGTTGTAGAGCGCCGCCCACGCGAGGTTCTGGCGCACGATGCGGCGCGTGCGCCGGGCGATGCGGCGCGCCAGCACCACCGCGCGCAGATCCATGCCGGTCAAGGTGGCGTCGGCGCGCGCGCGCGCGAGCAGCGCGCCCTCGCCCATCGCGAACGAGACGTCGGCGCGCGCCAGCACGGGCGCGTCGTTGATGCCGTCGCCGATCATCGCCACGGTCTCGCCGGCCGCCTGCGCGTCGGCCAGCGCGGCGAGCTTCGACTCCGGCGTGGCCGCGCCGATGGCGTCGCGCACCGGGTCGTCGAGGCCCACGCGGCGTGCCACCGCGGCCACGCGCGCCGGCGCATCGCCCGACAGCACGGTCACGCGCACGCCGTCGTGCTGCAGCGCGCGCACGGCCTGCGCCGCGCCTTCGCGCAGCGACTCGCGCAGCGCGATGCGGATCCACGGCGCGCCGGGCGGGCCGAACCACACCGACGACGCGGCGCCCTGCTCCGCTTCGGCGTCGTCGGCCGGCACGCCGAGCCAGGCAGCCGAGCCCAGCCGCACCACGGCGCCGTCGCGTGCGAGGCCCTGCACGCGACCCTGCACGCGACCTTCCAGGCCGGCACCGGCGACTTCGCGCACCTCGGTCCAGGCAAGGTCGTCGGCCCCGGCCGGCGCCATCGCGGCCACCGCGCGCGACAGCGGGTGCAGCGAGTGCCGCGCGAGCGACGCGGCCTGCGACACGGCGACCTGCGCGTCGATGCCGTCGGCCAGCACCGCCACGCCGGCGGGCTCGAGCCGGTCGGCGGTCAGGGTGCCCGTCTTGTCGACGAACAGCCGCGTCGCCGACGCCAGCGGCTCCAGCGCATCGAGCCGCTGCATCAGCACGCCGCGGCGCGACAGCGCGCTGGCCGCGGCC
>CAZFET010000465.1:0-2299 GCA_964517545.1 uncultured Burkholderiaceae bacterium | reverse complement strand
CGGTCAAACGTCAGTGGGCACCGAAGTGAACATCAAGCACCTGGCGGCGACGCCAGGTGCTTTTCTCATTGGAGATGCCGACAAGGCGCCGATCGGCGGCCCGCACGCCGAATCCGGGCCGCTGCTTCACTCGGGACGCATCGACGTCCCGCGCCCTCGGCGTGTCGTGTCGGACGGAGCCGGCGCGCAACGGCAGGCGGAAGGACTCTCGCGCCGTCTGCGTACGGCCGCGCACCGACGCCGCGCGATGACCGGCGCAAGCTTGCGCGCATGACGTCGACAGGACAACACGCATGGCACGCGCCCATCGGCGCGATCGCCGCTGCCGCGGCCGTCGTCGCCTTGCTCGTGGCGTTCGTGCAGGTGCTGCGCGGGGCGGTGACCGACGGCGAGTCGTACCGCCGCAGCGTGGCCGAACGTGCCGACGCGACCTGGCGATGTCGGCTGCTGAGCGCGGCATCGACGCGCAAGCTCTGTCTCGCGCAGTTGCCGCCGACGGTGCCCGGCCGATGATGCATGTGCGCCAGCGCACCGACGTGGCCGGGCAGCTGGTCGCATGCTGTGGTTTTCGACTGGAGCATCGCCATGAACATCCGCACATCTCTCGTGGGCACGGCCTTGGCCGCGGTCCTGCTCGCCACGACCGGTCGCGCCGTCATGCGCGGCCAGGAGTCCGCGGGCGCCTATCTCGACGACGCCGCCATCACCACCGCCGTGAAGGCACGCTTCGTGGAGCACAAGGACGTCGATGCCTCGAGCATCAGTGTCGAGACGCTCAACGGCACGGTCATGCTGTCGGGCTTCGCGAAGTCCGGCACGGAGAAGACCACGGCCGAAATGCTGGCCAAGCAGGTCAAGGGCGTCACGCAGGTGAAGAACGAGATCGCGGTGCGGCCCTGAACCGAACCGCTCCGGCTGCACTCTGCGTCACGTGCCGAATGAGGACCGACCGCGACCTCGAGTCCCTGAGGCGTCGGCTGCTCGAGGCCGTGGCGCATCGCGATCGCCGTCGTGCGACCGGCCCGGACGAGGCCTTCCACGAGGCCTACGTGGCGGTGAAGCGGCTCGAGATGCGCATCGACGAGCGCCAGCGGCAGACGCGGCTCTGACGCCGGCGAACGCGCCGCGGCATCCGCGCAGGCGCCCGCCGGGCTCGGACGACCGGGCCGGCGCAAGCTCGGCCGTGCGAGGGCTGGGGCGGGCGATCCAGCCCGGCAGCGTGAGTGGCGATGCGTTGCGCTGCCGCGCGGGCGTGGGGCGGGCGGCTGAGGGCACAGGGCGTCGCACTGCGTTCGGTAGCGCACCGACGCGCCGCTGCCCGTCGCCTATGGTCGTCGGTCGGGCTCCGCGCCGCGGAGCAAAAGAAGGACAGACCATGCTTGCGGGCCGACCCTCGGGATCGACGGCCGTGACGGATCGCGCGCCTGAAGAGATCGCATCGAGACTGCTGGGCCGACCGTATGCAGCCCTGGACCCCACGGCGCAGAACGTCGCGCTGCACGTCGCGCAACAGCGTCACATCGCCCGGGACGTGAGCTTCGAGGTCAATCTCGAGGCCGAAGTCGAGATCATGCTGCTGCACGACAAGCTCGACGCGTTGCGGCACGCGCAGCGGCAGGACCTGCTGGCGCTGCAGGCCGAGCAGCTGCGGCTGCTGGTCGCGCCGGCCAGGAGCCCGGCGCCGCAGGACGGCGTCGCCGGCTCATGATCCGCCTGCGCACCGAGGTCGAACTCGCCTACGACATCGGCGAGGCCGGATGCGACTTCGTCTTCAACATCCACGCAGCCCGCACGCACCACCAGAAGATCGTCGACGAGTCACTGCATCTCGGCCGCCCGGCGCCGACGGTCGTCGAGACCGATCCGTCGAGCGGCAATCGCTACCTGCGCCTGCGTGCAGGGCGCGGGCCGTTCGCGGTGCGCTACGAGGCGACGGTCGACCTGCTGCACCACGCAGCCGAGCCGGCGAGCATCGCCGAAGTACCGGTCGATCAACTCCCGCTGCCGGTGCTGGGGTTCGTCTACCCGAGCCGCTACTGCCAGTCGGACCGGCTGCGCCGCTTCGCGATGCGGGAGTTCGGCCATCACCGGCAGGGCTATGGACGCGTGCAGTCGATCCGCGACTGGGTCCTGCAGCACACGGTCTTCGCGTCGAACGCGTCGACCTCGGAGACCTCGGCCATCGACACGCTGCTCGAATCGGCCGGCGTGTGCCGCGACTTCGCCCATCTCATGATCGCGCTGTGCCGGGCCCTGAGCATCCCGGCGCGCTTCACGACGGGCATCGACTACGGTGCCG
>CAZFET010000464.1:0-2323 GCA_964517545.1 uncultured Burkholderiaceae bacterium | reverse complement strand
GCGTGGTCGCCGGACCGCGTGCGCGCTTCCAGGCCGAGGCCGGCGCCGAGCGCGTCCGGCTGGCGCCGTGCGGCGAGCGCGTCGGCGCCGTCGCGCCTCACGCCGCCCTCCTCGACGGCGCGCCGCGGTCGTGCGTGCCCGGCGTCACGCCGCGCTCGCGCAGCCGGAACTTCTGCACCTTGCCGTTCTCGGTGCGCGGCAGTTCGTCGACGATGTCGATGAAGCGCGGCACCGCGAAGTACGGCAGCCGGGGCTCGCAGAAGCGCCACAGCGCATCGGCGTCGAGCGACGCGCCGGGCCTGGCCACCACGGCCGCCATCACCTCGTCCTCGGCCAGCTCCGAGCGCACCGGGAACACCGCCGCCGCCGCCACGTCGGGGTGGCACAGCAGCACCTGCTCGACCTCGAACGACGAGATGTTCTCGCCGCGCCGGCGGATCGCGTCCTTCAGGCGGTCGACGAAGCGCAGCGCGCCGTCGCGCTCGCGCACGACGCGGTCGCCGGTGTGGAACCACAGGTTGCGCCACGCGTCGACGGTCTGCTGCGGCAGCCCCCAGTAGCCGAGCGCGAAGGCGAAGGGCTCGTCGGCGCGCAGCACCAGCTCGCCCGCTTCGCCCGGCGGCAGCTCGATGTCGTGCTCGTCGACCACGCGCGCGTCGAAGCCGGGCTGCACGTGGCCCATCGTGCCGTCGCGCGGCGCGCCGGGCCGGCTCGCGATCACGAAGTTGGTCTCGGTCGAGCCGTAGCCTTCGATCAGCTCGACACCCGTGCGTGCGCGGAACGCCTCGGCCGCGGACGCCGGCACGCCGGGGCCGAGGCCGAGGCGCACGCGGTGCGCGCCGTCGTGTCCGCGCTCGTGCGGCCCGGGCGGCTGCGCCAGCAGGACCGGCACCATCGCGCCGAGCAGGTAGACGACGCTCGCGTCGTGCGCCTTCATCGCCGCCCAGAAGCCCGACGCCGAGAAGCGCGGCTCGATCACCGCCTTGCAGCCGGTGACCGCCGCCTGCGCGAAGGTGTTGAGTGCGTTGACGTGGAACAGCGGCAGGGTCGTGCACAGCACGTCGTCGTCGCGCACGCCGAGGATGCGCGCGGTGTTCAGGCCCCACGCCACGTACTGCGCCTGCGGGCACATCACGCCCTTGGGCGCGCCGGTCGTGCCCGAGGTGTAGAGGATGGCCAGCAGGTCGCCGGGGCCGAGCGACGCCGGTTCGGCCTCGGCCAGGGCGCACGCATCGGGCCAGGCGTCGAGCGGCACCTCGCACGCCGCATCGGCCGGCACGCCGTCGAGCACCCACACGCGCGCGAGCGCGCTGCGCGACAGCGACGCGAGCGCGAGCCGCGGCAGGAACGCGGCCTCGGCCACCAGCAGCACGGCGCCGCTGTCGGCGAGCACGTGGCCGATCTGCGGGCCCATCGCGGCGGTGTTGATCGGCACCGCCACCGCGCCCATCCAGCCGCAGGCGAGAAAGGTCTCGATCAGCTCGACGCGGTTGCCGCACATCAGCGCGACGCGGTCGCCCCGCGCGACGCCGGCGGCACGCAACGCGGCGGCGCGGCGCGCGGCGGCGCGCCACGCGTCGGCGTGCGTCCAGCGCGCGTCGCCGATCGCCAGCAGCGGGCGCTCGCCGAAGCGCGCGGCCTGCCGGCGCAGCAGGGCCGGCACGGTGCGCTCGCGCAGCGGCCACGCGCGGCCGTCGTCGGCCGCCTCAGTCGTCATCGCTCCCGCCGCCCAGGTAGGTGGTCTGCACGCGAGGGTCGAGCGCGAGCTCGGGCGACTCGCCGGACAGCGCGACCTCGCCCGTCTCGAGCACGTAGCCGCGGTCGGAACTCTCGAGCGCGGCGCGCGCGTTCTGCTCGACCAGCAGGATCGAGACACCCTCGTCGCGCAGGCCGCGCACGATCGACAGGATCTCGTGCACGATCAGCGGCGCGAGGCCGAGGCTCGGCTCGTCGAGCATCAGCAGCCGCGGCGACGACATCAGCGCACGCCCCAGCGCGAGCATCTGGCGCTCGCCGCCGGACAAGGTGTCGGCGCGCTGGCGCTGGCGCTCGCTCAGCCGCGGAAAGCGCGCGTACACGCCGTCGAGCCGGCGGCGCAGCTCGGCCGGCCGCAGCCGCTTGGCGTACGCGCCGAGCGTCAGGTTGTCGAACACGCTCAGCTCGCCGAACAGCTCGCGCTTCTCGGGCACCAGGGTCAGGCCGCGCTCGACGCGCGCCTCGACGTCGAGCGCCTGCAGGTCCTCGCCCTCGAAGCGCAGCACGCCCTTGCTCGGCAGCAGCCCCATCGCGGCGCCGAGCAAGGTGGTCTTGCCGGCGCCGTTGG
>CAZFET010000463.1:0-2325 GCA_964517545.1 uncultured Burkholderiaceae bacterium | reverse complement strand
CCGGCCGAGCGTGATGAGGCGCACCAGCGCGCGCACCCAGCGCTGGCGGAAGCCCGACAACGCCACCTCGTCCAGGCCGTAGCGCAGGACGGTGAACGCGATGTAGACGAGGCGCGCGACGTGCCTCATCGCGCGCGCAGGTTCGCGAGCGTGCGCAGGCCTTCGCGCAGTCCCGTGGCGAGCAGGTCGCCGGCCTTCTCGACGGCGCGCGCGGCGACCGCGCCCGCCGGCGGGCCGAGCAGCCGCTCGACGTCGCCCGGCAGGTCCCAGCGCACGTGGTCGAGCAGCCAGTTCACGTCGGTCGCGAACGCCGCGTCGCCGCGGATCGTGACCGCCGGCCGCCGGCCGTCGAGCAGGCCGTCCACGATGCCGGCCGGATCGGAGACATCGAAGCCGACCTGCAGGTCGGCCGCGTCGGGCGGCAGGTCCTCGACGCGCTCGAGCAGCGCCGCCGGCGTGACGCGCAGCGCGAGCGGCGGCGCGGCCGGCAGCCACGACGGTGCGCCTTCGACGGTGATGCGCACCGCGCGCCCCACGTGCGGCCGCAGCCGGTCGAGCGCCTGCGCCTCCCCCGCGATCACGTGGTTGAGCCACAGCATCAGCCGCTCCGCCAGCGCCGGCCCGCCGACGGATGGCAGCGGATCCAGGCGGTCTCGAGGCATCCGGCGATTGTAGGCAGCGGACCGGCCGCGACCCCCAAACGGGGTGTCAATGCGCGAGAGGGGCTGCGGGAGAATGGCCCGTCGAGCGATCACGCCTCGGCACCACGAGTCCTCGCAACGTCGCCGCCGCCGCGACCCCCACCACCGATGTTCGAAGACCGCAGCTACAAGCGAACGTTCTACAGCGCACCGCAGTCGGTGACCTCGCTGGTGGCGGCGTTCCTCGAGCCCACCGTGTCGGTGATGGCCTTCGTCGCGGTCAGCGCGTTCCTCGGCGTGCACGTCGACCGCGCGGCGCTCACCTTGTGCCTGCTCGTCTTCGCGCTCACCTTCCCGGGCCGCAACCGCTTCCGCGAGAACCTGCTCGCGGCGTGCGTGGACATCGTCACCTCGTGGGTGCTGCTGCTGGCGATCCTGGCGCTGTGCGGCTACGCGACGCGCAGCCTGCACCTGTTCGACAAGCAGGTCATCTATGCCTGGGCGCTGCTCACGCCGGTGGTGCAGTGCGCCGCGCTGTGGCTGGGCCAGCAGGTGCTGCGCCGGCAGGCGGCGCGGCCCGAGGCGCGCCGCAGCGCCGTGGTGGTCGGCGCCGGCCCGCTGGGCGTCAAGGTGGCGCGCGCGGTGTCGGCGGGCCGCGACGAAGGCATCGACGTCGTCGGCTACTTCGACGACCGCACCGACGAGCGCGTGCACGTCGAGGGCCTCGCGCAGCGCCTGGGCGGCCTGGCCGACGTGGCGCGCTACGTCAACGGCAACGGCATCCACGAGGTCTACATCACCTTGCCGCTGGGCTCGCAGCCGCGCATCCTCGAGCTGCTGGAGTCGCTGCAGGGCACGACGGCGTCGCTGTACTTCGTGCCCGACGTGTTCGGCATCAGCATCATCCAGGGCCGCCTGCAGGACATCAACGGCGTGCCGGTGGTCGGCATCTGCGAGACGCCCTTCACCGGCACCAACGAGCTGGTCAAGCGCATCAGCGACATCGTGCTGGCCTCGCTGATCCTCGTGCTGATCTCGCCCATCCTGCTGGCCGTGGCGATCGGCGTGAAGCTCAGCTCGCCGGGGCCGGTCATCTTCAGGCAGAAGCGCAACGGCCTCGACGGCGAGGAGATCGTCGTCTACAAGTTCCGCTCGATGACCACGCAGGACAACGGCCCGGTGGTCCGGCAGGCGACGAAGAACGATCCGCGCATCACGAAGTTCGGCGCCTTCATCCGCAAGACCTCGCTCGACGAGCTGCCGCAGTTCATCAACGTGCTGCAGGGCCGCATGAGCATCGTCGGACCGCGGCCGCATGCGGTGGCGCACAACGAGACCTACCGCCAGCTCATCAAGGCCTACATGGTCCGGCACAAGGTCAAGCCGGGGATCACGGGCTGGGCCCAGGTCAACGGCTTCCGTGGCGAAACCGACACGATCGACAAAATGCAGGCGCGCGTCGAATACGATCTGGAGTACCTGCGCAACTGGTCGCTGGCCTTCGACCTGCAGATCATCGCGCGCACGGTGCGCATGATGTTCTTCGATCGCAACGCGTACTGAAGAACCGGCGCGACCCCTGCCCCAACACTCCCGGAGGAGTCAGAACATGCACCTTCCCGCCAAGACCGCTCTCGCCGCCGCCGTGCTCGCCGCCAGCGCCGGCGGCCCTCGCTCTCGGAAT
>CAZFET010000462.1:0-2327 GCA_964517545.1 uncultured Burkholderiaceae bacterium | reverse complement strand
TCCTTGCCGCCGGCACGATCGGCTTCAAGATGGGTTCGCCGGACGCTTACCGCGCACGAGCAGGCGCCGCACGCCTTGCGCCTGCATGGCCTGGATGGCTTCGTCGAAGCCGGCGCTTTCGGGCACGCTGACCACGCGAGCGCCCGTCGAGGCGGCGAGCCGGCCGACGTCGAGCCGGGCCGCGTCGAGGCCGCGCGCGAGCACCTCGATGGCGAGGTCTCGGTCGCTGATCACGCCCGCGATGCGCAGGCCTTCGTCGGCGTGTTCGGTGACGACGAGCGCACCCACGTGATGCTCGCGCATCAGCGCGGCCGCCTGCTGCAAGGTGGCGCCGCGGTCGACGGTGATCACGTGGCGGCGGCAGATCGAGGCGATGTCCATGGCGGTCCTCCTGCGGACGAAGGCCGCCGTGTGCGACGGCCGTGATCGAGCTGCCGGCATCGTCGCGCCGGTGACCGCATGCTGCGTTGACGGCGCTCAAGGCGGGGTGCGGCTCGCCGGGGCGCGATGGCTTCAGTTCGCGCCCGTTGCGTGCCGCACTTGCGCCGCCGACGGGGAGGCCAGCGGTCGAGCGTCGAAGGCGCGCAGCAGCAGCCCCGTCAGCTCGTGCATGTCGCCCAGCGCCGGCCGCTGCGGCTCCAGGCCGACGGCAAAGCCGAGCGCGACGAAGCGCTCGAGCAGCGCGCGGTCGCGGGTGACGATGTGCACCGGCACGTCCCAGCTCGCACCGGGGCCGCTCACGCTGGCCGCGGGCTGGTGGTCGCCCAGCCAGACGTTCACCGACTCGCGCGGCTCGGGCTGCTGCAGCCACTGGCCGAGCCAGCGGTAGGTGTAGTCGAGCATGCCGATGTAGTTGGGCAGCATGTCGTTCCAGTCCACGAAGGCCGTCTGCAGCGCGAGCGCGGTCTCGGCGTCGAACGGCTCGTCGGACAGCAGGCGCTCGCGGTCGGTCTGCAGCGGCGGCACCGGGCCGAAGGGCAGGTGCGAGGTGATGGTGGGAAAGAACAGGAAGCGCGGCGCGCTGCCGTGGTCGGCGCGGCGCGGGTGCAGCTGCTCGTAGCGCGCGAGGCTGTACTGGTCGGGCACCTTCCAGTAGCCGAGCGGCGGGCCGCGCCATTGCAGGTCGCGCGCGTCGAGGAAGACGTCGAAGCCGTAGAACGCACGCTCGTTCCAGTCCCACGACAGCGCCGGGTACAGGCCCACGGCCTGGTAGCCGGCACGGCGCAGCAGCGTCACCAGCGTCGGCCGCTCGGTGGTGAGCATGAGGTCGTGGCGCAGCGGGTCCGACAGGTCCACGCCGGTGAGCAGGCTCAGGTGCGACAGCTCGGACGCGCCGGCGAAGGTGGCGGCGCGCACGAAGGCCGAGGCCACGTGGCGGCCGCTCGCGGCGATGTCGTGCGCGAACTGCCGGCGCGAGGCCGCGAGCGCCGGCGCGACGCGCGGGTGCTCGAAGGCCATCGCGCCGTAGGACTCGAGGAAGAACAGGTTCAGGTCGCGCCCGCGCAGCGCGGCCAGCGCCTGCTGCGGCGGCTGCGCCAGCGCGTCGTCGAGCGCGGCCGAGCGCGGCAGCTCGCGCTGCAGGCGCTGCGGCGAGAACGCGGTGCCCAGCAGCCAGGCCTGGCGGGCGTAGGTCGGCGTGACCGGGTGCGTCACCAGGTGCCACGTGAGCGACGGCGCGGCGCCGGCCTGGTGTGCCAGCACGGCCGCGGCGGCGGCGGCCGTGGGCAGCCAGACCCAGCGCGAGCGCAGCGCGTACGGCACCGCCTGCGTGGCCGTGCGATGCATCGCCCAGCGCAGCAAGGCGTACAGCGCCACGACTCCGGCGATCGCCGCCGCGGCCAGGCTCGCCGTCATCCACCACGGATGGCCGCGCGCGCTCACCAGCAGGAAGCGCGGGATCTGCTGGCCGTCCCAGTAGAGGTGGACCGCCCGGCCGAACAGCGCCGGCACCGTCACGTCGCCGTAGCGGCCGAGCGCGAGCAGCAGCCACACCGCGGCCAGCGCGCTCACCACGCGCGGCGCCGGCACGCCGCGCCAGGCCACGAGCAGCAGGAGCAGCAGCCACAGGCCGACGAACTCGGGCGCGAGCCGCGCGTCGGGCACGATGCCCGGCGTTGGCCACAGGTTGCGAAAGCTCAGTGCGCCGTTGAGCAGCGCCAGCGCCAAGAGCGCCGCGATGCCGCGCCATGCGTTCGACGCTCGGGTGGTGAAGCGGCTCGGGTCTGACGGCACGGCGGGCGGGCGCTGTCCGGCACGTCGCGCCAGGTGTCGTCGCGGCTTGTATGTTCAGCCCAGATCAGCCCGGTAGAGTCTGAACGCCGATGAGG
>CAZFET010000461.1:0-2331 GCA_964517545.1 uncultured Burkholderiaceae bacterium | reverse complement strand
TTCGTGCCGATCCGCAAGAAGGGCAAGCTGCCGTTCACCACGGTGGCCGAGACCTACGAACTCGAGTACGGCTCGGCCACGGTGGAGCTGCACACCGACGCCGTCGGCAGCGGCGACCGCGTGGTGCTGATCGACGACCTGATCGCCACCGGCGGCACGATGATGGCCGGGCGCAGGCTGCTGGAGCGGCTGGGCGCGACGGTGATCGAGGGCGCGGCGATCGTCGAGCTGCCCGAGCTCGGCGGGGGCGACAAGCTGCGCGCGTCGGGGCTGCCGGTGTTCACCCTCGTGAGCTTCGAGGGCCACTGACGGCCGCGGGTGACCGTTCTCGGTCGACGGCCGCCGGCAACGCCTCAGGACACCGGGACCTGGCGCGCCATGTTGGCGCGCATGCGCGCGGCCATCACGCCGCCGGCCGCGCGCAGCACCTCGATCGCGATGGCCGGCACGCGCTGCGCCAGCTCCTCGAAGCGCGGGCCGCGCAGCGCCCAGACGACGCACGGCGTCATGGCCTCGACGTTGGCCATGCGCGCGCCGTCGCTGAACAGCCCCGGCTCGCCGATCACCGAGCCCGCGCGCAGGATGCCGATCCGGTTGCCGCCCGGCGCGCCGCCGGTGGCGAACACCTGCAGCGAGCCCTGCTCGAGCAGGTACAAAGTGCGGTCGATGTCGCCTTGCTTGATGAGCAGGTCGCCCGCGCGGATCTCGTGCCGCGTGAGGTACTGCGAGAAGGTGCGCCACTGGTCGTGGTTGAGCCGCGGACGGAACGCATCCTCGGCGTTCAGCGACTGCACCGCCTGCACCAGTTGATTGACTTCCATGATGTCCTCGCGAAGGAGGCGCCCCGGGAACGACGCCCTGTCGTGATGTTGTGCTGCGATTATCGGCAGGGGGCTCCCGGGGGACAACCCACTGCTGGCGGGGTCGCACGCGATGCTGCGCGCAGGGACGCGCGGCGGCCGCTTACCTGCCGATGCAGAAGCGCGTGAATCGCGGCGGAGCCTTGTGAATCAAGCCCCTCCCGATTCGTCGCGGTGAATGTGTACTCATGCGTGTACTCAAGGTCCGCTTGTCATGCGGCATGCGCCTCGGGTTCGCGCCGAGGTGCCTTCGAGCCTATAACAATCTGAGCAACGCGCCGGCATAGTGAAGGCAGCCTATCGCATGAGGCCTGCTTCCGCTCGAGCCGCAACAGGGTGCTCGAGCCGGGGGCCACCTTGCGTCGGCCCCGGCAGTCAGGGGCATCCGCCAAGAAGCGGCACGCCGGACTTGCCAATCCGCGGCATGAATGAATATCATCCATGCGGTGAAGACCCTGCCCCGCCTGGTGGATGACGCGCTCGCCGCGCGGCTGCGCGTGATGCCGGCCGTGGTGCTCACCGGCGCACGGCAGACCGGCAAGAGCACCTTGGTCGAAAAGCTCGTTCCGGGCGACCGGCGCTACCGCTCGCTCGACGACTTCGACGTGCGCGATGCGGCGCGCCGGGACCCCGAGGCCCTGCTGGGAGGCGACGATCCGCTCACGCTCGACGAGGTCCAGCGCGAGCCGGGCCTGCTGACGGCGGTGAAGCGGGCCATCGACCGCGACCGCCGGCCCGGGCGCTTCCTGCTCACCGGCTCGACCAACCTGCTCCTGATGCGGCAGGTGTCGGAGTCGCTGGCCGGCCGCGCGAGCTACCTCACGCTCTGGCCCATGACCCGCCGCGAGCAGCTCGGGCTCGCACGCGCGGGGCGTTGGGACGAGCTGCTGGCCACGCCCGAGGCGCAGTGGCGCGACCTCTTGGCGGCCGGGGATGACGCCGAGGAAGATTGGCAGGCGCTCGCGCTGCGCGGGGGGTTTCCCACGCCGGCGCTGGAACTGACGACGCCGGCCGACCGCGCCATCTGGTTCGACGGCTACGTGCGCACTTATCTCGAACGCGACCTGCAGGACCTCGCCTCGATCAGCGCGCTGCCGGACTTCCGGCGCCTGATGCAGGCCGCCTGCCTGCGGTTGGGGCAGCTGCTCAACCAGACCGAGCTGGGCCGCGACGTCGGCCTGCCGCAGCCGACGGTACACCGCTGGCTCAACCTGCTGGAGACCTCGTATCTGCTCGTGCGCCTGCCGGCCTACGCGGTGAACCGCACCAAACGGCTCGTCAAGTCGCCAAGGGTCTTCTGGGGCGACACCGGCGTCGCCCTGCACCTCGGCGCCACGGCGCCCGCGGGGGCGCACCTGGAGAATCTGGTGCTGCACGACCTGCTCGCCTGGCGCGATGCGCGGGTGGATCGCGTGGAACTCGCCTACTGGCGCACCACGATCGGCGAGGAAGTGGACTTCGTGATCGAGGC
>CAZFET010000460.1:0-2332 GCA_964517545.1 uncultured Burkholderiaceae bacterium | reverse complement strand
CCCGGCGCAGTTCGGCGTTGATCCGGTCGCGCAGCGACGCGCCCAGCCGCAGCGCCTCCTCCCCGGAGCCGCCGCCCGGCAGACCCGAGGCCACGAACAGCGAGTCGGTATCGCCGTACAGGACGCGGTGCCCGAGAGCCTCCACCCGGTCGCGCGTCCAGTGCAGAACCCACTGGCCGAAGTGGGTGATGGCGTTGGCCACAGGCAGCGAGTAGAAGCGGCAGGCCTGTGTTGCGAGGACGCCGTAGAACGAGTTCATCAGGAGCTTGATGGCGTGCGCCCCGATCGGGTCGCCGCGCCGCTTCGCCTCCTCGCGCTGCGGGACGAGGCGCGCCAGCACTTCCGGCAGGATGCCCGGCTCGCGGCGGAAGAAGGCGCCGTTGGGCGCGCGGATCAGATCCTTCTCGTCCTCCGGCCGAGGGCCGGTCACCAGGCCCAGGGGGTCGAGGTTGAAGGTGCGGATCAGGCTCGGGTACAGACTCTTGAAGTCGAACGCCAGAACGTTGTCGTGCAGCCCCGGGATCGGCTCCAGCACCGCGCCGCCCGTGACCGTCTCCTCCGGCGCGCCGGCGCCGGGCGCCTCCGCCTCGCCGCCGACGGCCGGTGCCACGAAGCCGCGGCGGCGCAGAGGACTGCTGGTCGGCGTGTGGCGGAACGGGTCGCGCGTCGGGCTCATGGCAGGCACCTCCATCTCGGCATGGAGTCTCGCGCGCGCCGCGGGTTCGCGCCAGCGTGCCGTGCGGTGACGAAGCGACCCGCCGGCCTGCGGCGCCGCGACCGCCGGGCGGGCCGCTCGACGCGAGCAGGGCCGGCATCGCCGCGCCGACCCGCCGGCCTGCTCCGCCACGTCAGCCGCGTCGTGCGGCCACGGCGTCGCTCAGCCCCTGCAGCAGGCGCACCGAGTCGTCCCAGCCGATGCACGCGTCGGTGATGCTCTTGCCGTACTCGAGCCGCGCGGGGTCGTCCTTGCCGGGGCTGAACTTCTGCGCGCCGCCGTTCAGGTGGCTTTCCACCATGACGCCGAAGACGCAGCGGCTGCCGCCGGCGATCTGCGCGGCGATGTCGCGCGCCACGTCGACCTGGCGCTCGTGCTGCTTGCTCGAGTTGGCGTGGCTGCAGTCGACCATCAGCCGGCAGTCGAGCTTCGCCGCCTCGAGCTCGCGGCACGCCGCGGCGATGCTCGCGGCGTCGTAGTTGGGCGTCTTGCCGCCGCGCAGGATGACGTGGCAGTCCTTGTTGCCCTTGGTCTGCACGATCGCGACCTGGCCGTTCTTGTGCACCGACAGGAAGTGGTGCGGGCGCGCCGCGGCCTGGATCGCGTCGACGGCGATCTTCAGGTTGCCGTCGGTGCCGTTCTTGAAGCCGATCGGCGCCGAGAGCCCCGAGGCCAGCTCGCGGTGCACCTGGCTCTCGGTGGTGCGCGCGCCGATCGCGCCCCAGCTGATCAGGTCGCCGATGTACTGCGGGCTGATCGTGTCGAGGAACTCGCTGGCCGCCGGCACGCCGAGCCGGTTGATCTCCACCAGCAGCTGGCGCGCGATGCGCAGGCCCTCGTGGATGCGGTAGCTCTCGTCGAGGTAGGGGTCGTTGATCAGCCCCTTCCAGCCGACCGTGGTGCGCGGTTTCTCGAAGTACACGCGCATCACGATCTCCAGCGTGCCGGCGAAGCGCTCGCGCTCGGCCTTCAGCCGCCGCGCGTACTCCAGCGCCGCGGCCGGGTCGTGGATCGAGCACGGCCCGATGACCACGAGCAGCCGGTCGTCCTTGCCGTCCATGATGTGGCGCACGGTCTTGCGCGTCTCGCCGATCAGCCGTTCCACCGGCGTGCCGGCGATCGGGAAGAAGCGGATCAGGTGCTCCGGCGGCGGCAGCGGCGTGACGTCGCGGATGCGCTGGTCGTCGGTCTGGCTGGTCTTCTCGCTGAGCGCGTAGCCCAGGGCGCCCTCGGGGGCGGGGCTGGTGGCCTTGGCGTTCATCGGCATCTCTCCTGGGATCGTGGTTCGTCGGGTCGGTGGGCGCGGGCGAAAAAAAACCGCCGGGGACTCCGGCGGTTCTTCGGGGGCTTCGTCGCGCTGCTACTGCATCTTCACGCTCTGGCCTCTCCTCCGCCGGTGCGGTGCGAGAACCAAAAGTACGCAAAGAAGAAGGCGCGGCTGCGAAGCATGGGAGCGCAATGTAGCACGGCACCTGCGCCGATCGAGCGGGCCCGGCGCGCCCGCTCGGCGGGCCCGGTCGACGTCACGCCGTGCCGCCGACGGTGAGGCCGTCGATGCGCAGGGTCGGCTGGCCGACGCCGACCGGCACGCTCTGGCCTTCCTTGCCGCAGGTGCCG
>CAZFET010000459.1:0-2342 GCA_964517545.1 uncultured Burkholderiaceae bacterium | reverse complement strand
AGGTGCCCTGGCCCAAGTGGGCCCGGACCCAGCCGGCCGCGACCAGCTCCGCGTAGGCCGCGGCCACGGTGGTCCGGATCACGCCGATGACGCGCGCCAGCTCTCTCGAGGCCTGCAGCTTCACGCCGGGCGCGAGCAACCCCTGGCGGATCAGCCGCTCGGTGGCCTGAGCCTCGCGGGGAAGTCCCGACAGCGTGGCCGGCGCCATCGGCGCCGGCCCCTGGCCGTGGGCGGGCCACGCGAACAACGCGGCGGCCAACGAAAGCGCAAGTCCTAACTTGCGCATCGCAGGCGTCGGTCCGACGCACCGATCAGAAGCACGGGATAACCCTGAAACCTGAACGCGCTATGGTATCGGAGCGGGCGACAAAGCTCAAGCTATTGCCTCAAAATGAGGCAGGAATCGCGTGTTGTCAGCGTGCGCTAACTCTTGCTTTGAGGACGATGGAACAAAGAGTTCGCAGGCCGTTCAGCGGATCGTCATCGTCGGTCAGCGCGCGACGTTCGCGTCGGCCACGGTCAGCGCGGTCATGTTGACGATGCGCCGCACGGTGGCCGACGGGGTCAGGATGTGCACCGGTTTGGCCGCGCCCAGCAGCACCGGCCCGATCGCGATGCCGCCGCCGGCGGCCGTCTTGAGCAGGTTGTAGGCGATGTTGGCGGCGTCGATGTTCGGCAGCACCAGCAGGTTGGCGTCGCCCTTGAGCGTGCTGCGCGGCATCAGCGATTGCCGCAGCGCGCCGTCGAGCGCGACGTCGCCGTGCATCTCGCCGTCGACCTCCAGCCACGGCGCCTGCTGCTGCAGCAGCGCCAGGGTGCGCCGCATCTTGACCGCGCTGGGGTGGTCGCTGGTGCCGAAGTTCGAGTGCGACAGCAGCGCCACCTTGGGCTGCACGCCGAAGCGCAGCATCTCCTCGGCGGCCATCACCGTGATCTCGCACAGCTCCTCGGCGCTCGGGTCGGCGTTGACGTGCGTGTCGACGAGGAACACCTGCCGGCCCGGCAGCATCAGCCCGTTCATGCAGGCGTAGACGCGCACGTCCTGCGACGTGCTCGGGCTGCCGCCGGCACGCTTGCCGATGACCTGGTCGATGTACTGCAGGTGGTTGGCGGTGGTGCCCCAGGTGCCGCACAGCATGCCGTCGACCTCGCCCTTGTGCAGCAGCATCGCGCCGATCAGCGTGAGCCGGCGCCGCATCTCGATCTTCGCCACCTGCACCGTGACGCCCTTGCGTTCGGTCATCAGGTGGTAGGTCTGCCAGAAGTCGCGGTAGCGGTGGTCCTGCTCGACGTTGACCACGTCGTAGTCCAGGCCCTCCTTCAGCCGCAGCCCGAACTTCTCGCAGCGCTGCGCGATCACCTTCGGCCGGCCGATCAGCGTCGGCCGCGCGAGGCCCTCGTCCACCACCACCTGCACCGCGCGCAGCACGCGCTCCTCCTCGCCTTCGGCGTACGCCACGCGCTTGTGCTCGGCGCGCTTGGCCGCGCTGAAGATCGGGCGCATCGTCTGCCCCGACGCGTAGACGAAGGTCTGCAGCTTCTCGCGGTAGGCATCGAAGTCGGCGATCGGCCGCGACGCGACACCCGACTCGGCCGCCGCCTTCGCGACGGCCGGCGCGATCTTCATCATCAGCCGCGGGTCGAAGGGCTTGGGGATCAGGTACTCGGGCCCGAAGCTCAAGGTGGCGCCGGCGTAGGCCGCGGCCACCACCTCGCTCTGCTCGGCCTGGGCGAGCTCGGCGATCGCGTGCACCGCGGCGATCTCCATCTCGGTGGTGATCGTCGTCGCGCCGCAGTCCAGCGCGCCGCGGAAGATGTACGGGAAGCACAGGACGTTGTTGACCTGGTTCGGGTAGTCCGTGCGGCCGGTGGCGAGGATCGCGTCGGGCCGCACCGCCAGCGCGTCCTCGGGCAGGATCTCGGGGTTCGGGTTGGCCAGCGCCAGGATGACCGGCCGCGTGGCCATCTTCTGCACCATCGGCGGCTTGAGCACCCCGCCGGCCGACAGCCCGAGGAAGAGGTCGGCGCCGTCGATCACCTCGGCCAGCGTGCGCAGCGAGGTCTTCTGCGCGAACTGCGCCTTGTCCTCGTCCATCAGCTCGGTGCGGCCCTCGTACACCACGCCGGCCAGGTCGGTGACCCAGATGTTCTCGCGCGGCAGGCCGAGCTTCACCAGCAGCCCGAGGCAGGCCAGTGCCGCGGCGCCCGCGCCCGACGCGACGAGCTTGACCTCGCGCAGCGACTTGCCCGTCACCTTCAGCGCATTGAGCACCGCCGCGCCCACCACGATGGCCGTGCCGTGCTGGTCGTCGTGGAACACCGGGATTTTCATGCGCTCGCGC
>CAZFET010000458.1:0-2346 GCA_964517545.1 uncultured Burkholderiaceae bacterium | reverse complement strand
TTGACCACCGAGACACCCGGGATCTGCGTCAGCAGCTCGTAGGCGAGGTCGCGCTGCTTCGAGAGACGGCCACCCGGCGCGACGAGGTCCTTGATGCTCTGGTAGCCGCCCAGCGCGGTCTGGATGGCGAGCTGGCCCGGCGTGTTGGCGCACAGGCGCATCGACGCGAGCATCGTGAGGCCTTCGATGTAGTCGGCCGCGTGGCGCTTGTCGCCCGACACCACCATCCAGCCGGCGCGGTAGCCGCACGAGCGGTAGTTCTTCGACAGGCCGTTGAAGGTGACGAACAGCAAGTCGTCGGCCAGCGACGCGATCGAGGTGTGCGTGTGGCCGTCGTACAGGGTCTTGTCGTAGATCTCGTCGGCGAACACGATGAGCTGGTGCTGCCGCGCGATCTCGACCAGCTCGAGCAGCAGGTCCTGCGGGTACAGCGCACCCGTCGGGTTGTTCGGGTTGATGACGACGATCGCCTTGGTGTCGGCGGTGATCTTGCGGCGGATGTCGTCGAGGTCGGGCAGCCAGCCGGCGCCCTCGTCGCACAGGTAGTGCACCGGCCGCCCGCCCGACAGCGCGACCGAGGCCGTCCACAGCGGGTAGTCCGGCGCCGGCACGAGCACCTCGTCGCCGTCGTCGCACAGCGCGTTCATGCTCATCGTGATGAGCTCGGAGGCGCCGTTGCCGAGGTACACGTCGTCGACCGTGACGCCGGCGATGTGCTTCTCCTGCGTGTAGTGCACGACCGCCTTGCGCGGCGCGAACAGGCCCTTGGAATCGGTGTAGCCGGCCGCATGCGGCAGGTTGCGGATCATGTCCTGCACGATCTCGTCGGGCGGCTCCAGTCCGAACGCGGCCAGGTTGCCGATGTTCAGCTGGATGATCTTGTGACCCTCCTCCTGCATCTGGCGGGCCTTCTCGAGCACCGGGCCGCGGATGTCGTAGCAGACGTTCGCGAGCTTGCTCGACTTGGACGTGGACTTCATCACCGGGGACACTCCTCGCGCGGCGCATGGTGCGCCGCGGGCTCGGTCGCGAGCGCGTGGCATCATCCGGACGAGGCGTTGCTGCGCCGCAATAGCAAGAGTGTACCCACGTGAAGTTGCAGCCCGACCGCCTGGAAGGCGTCAACGTCATCACCCGCCACGCGGGCGGTCGCGTGTGGGTCAATGCCGACGAGCACGACGCGAGCGTGCTGGTGCCGTGGCGCGGCCAGGCCGTGCCGTGGGGCGTGCAGGCCTTCGCGTCGCTGGACGCGGCGCACTTCGAGGCGGTGCTGCGGCTGGCGCCCGAGATCGTGATCTTCGGCAGCGGCGCGCGGCTGCGCTTCGTGGCCCCGGCGCTGCTGCGCGGGCTCCTCGAGCGGCGCATCGGCGTGGAGACGATGGACATCGCCGCGGCCTGTCGCACCTACAACGTGCTGGCCTCCGAAGGCCGTTCGGTGGTCGCCGCGCTGCTGGTCGAACGCGAGCCTTCCTGAGCCCGGCGTCGCGCCGCGCGAGGGCGGGCATGAACGGGCGCGCCTTTATAATTTCGGACTGTGCCTGCAACGGGCGCCACTACCCCCAGTCCACATGACGCCAGCCCTCAACAAACCCCTCCCGGAATTCGAAGCGCTCGCGACCGGCGGCGTCAAGTTCACTCCGCAGGCCTACCTCGGGCAGGTCGTCGTGCTGTACTTCTATCCGAAGGACAACACCCCGGGCTGCACCACCGAGGCCATGCAGTTCCGCGACCGCCACAAGGACTTCGTGAAGGCCGGCGCGGTGGTGTTCGGCGTCTCGCGCGACAACATGGCGTCGCACGACAAGTTCAAGGCGAACCTCGAGCTGCCGTTCGAGCTGATCGCCGACACCGAGGAGAAGCTCTGCCACATGTTCGGCGTGGTCAAGAACAAGATCATGTACGGCAAGAAGGTCAAGGGCATCGAGCGCAGCACCTTCCTGATCGACGCCGAGGGCGTGCTGCGCGCCGAATGGCGCGGCATCAAGGTGGCGGGCCACGTCGACGAGGTGCTCAAGGCCGTCAAGGCGCTCAAGAAGGCCGCCTGAGCCCGCCCCCTGCGACGCGCGTGTCACCATCCGTCACCGAAGCCGGCCCGCGGGCCGGCTTTCGTTTGACTATCATTGCCGCATGCACGTGAGTCCCAGGACGAACCTGCCCGCCGAGCCGCACAGTCGACTGTGCGGCTTTTTTGTTGGTTGAAACCGTAGCCCTCCATGCCCCTGCCCAAGCCGCCTGCCAAACGAGCCTCCTTCCTCTCCCCCGAAGACTTCGACGCGCAGGCCGCCCCCAAGGCGGGCAAACGACCCCACAAGTCCGACCGCAGCGCCGACGACCCCCGCGCCGCCG
>CAZFET010000457.1:1485-2391 GCA_964517545.1 uncultured Burkholderiaceae bacterium | reverse complement strand
TACGCGCCGGGCGGCGCGCCGGGAATGTCGTGCACGGCCTCGAGCCAGAACGGGATCGAGCAGCTCGCGAGCACCGCCGGCGTCAGGTTGTGCGCGGCCAGCGGCACGACGTGCGTGCGGTAGTCGTGCAGCCGGATCGGCAGCGGCTCGCGCGGATCGGAGAACACCACGCGCTCCAGCCACGCGCCCATCGCGCGGCGGCTCACGCTGTTGGCCGCGAACGCGCCGACGTAGCCCAGCGGCGTGCGCACGCGTCCCTCGCGCCGCAGCAGGTGGCGGCCGCGGCTGGTGAACACGTGCAGCCGCCGGGTCGGGTGCGACAGCACCTCGCCTTCGCGCCCGCCGAAGCGTTCGGCCAGCTTGCCGCCGAACACCTCGCTCACGTGCGAGGCCTTCGGCGCCTTGCCCGGCGCGTGCCGGTAGCGCTGGTGGATGTAGTCGTCGGCCAACTCGGCCAGCGCAAGGTCGGCGTCCGCGCGGCACGCACAGGCCATGCGCCACGCGCCGATCGACGCGCCGGCCAGGTGCACCGTGCGCGTGCTGGCCGCGAGCCAGTGGCCGAACAGGAAGCGGTCGAGCGGATTGAGCACGAGCCCCTTCGGCCCGCCGGCCGCGGCGGGCACGATCGCCACGTCGGACGGCGCGAGGCCGCGCTCGCGCAGGTGCCGCCGCGCGCGTTCGCCGGCGAAGACTTGCAGGGCCCGCGGGGACTGGCTCATGCCCGGCATGCTATCGAGCTTTCCGCGAAGCGCGACCGCAACGCCGTCCGTTCGGGGATCGCGGCGTCGGTGTCGTCGGTTCCGGAGTGCTCGCCATCGACAGCGACACGCGCTCAGCGTCGGGTCTGCAGCCTGGCGAACGCCGCGGCCATCACCCCTTGCGCGTCGGGCTCGCGCGTGGGCTTCG
>CAZFET010000457.1:0-1475 GCA_964517545.1 uncultured Burkholderiaceae bacterium | reverse complement strand
AGCCGCCGGCGTCGCGTGGTGCCGCGGGCGCGTCGAGCTTCATCGTCAAGGCGATGCGCGAGCGCGCGAGGTCCACCTCGAGCACGCGCACCTTCACGATCTGCCCGGTCTTCACCACCTCGCGCGCGTCGGCGACGTAGCGGCTCGCGAGCTGGCTCACGTGCACGAGGCCGTCCTGGTGGACGCCGAGATCGACGAAGGCGCCGAACGCGGCCACGTTGCTCACGGTGCCTTCCAGCACCATGCCGGGCTTCAGGTCCTTCAGCGCCTCGACACCCTCGTTGAAGCGCGCGACGCGGAAGTCGGGCCGCGGGTCGCGGCCCGGCTTCTCGAGCTCGGCGAGGATGTCCTTCACGGTGATCGCGCCGAAGCGCTCGTCCGCGAACGCCTCGGGGCGGATCGTGCGCAGCACGTCGGCGCGGCCCATCACCTCGCCGATCGGCCGGCCCAGCGTGTCGAGCATGCGCTGCACGAGCGGATAGGTCTCGGGGTGCACGCCCGACGCGTCGAGCGGGTCGTCGCCGTCGCGGATGCGCAGGAAGCCGGCGGCCTGCTCGAAGGTGCGCGGGCCCAGACCGGCCACCTCGAGCAGCTGGCGGCGCGCACGGAACGCGCCGTGCTGGTCGCGCCAACGCACGATGGCCGCGGCCACCGACGCGCTCAGGCCCGACACGCGCGCGAGCAGCGGGGCCGACGCCGTGTTGAGATCGACGCCGACGGCGTTGACGCAGTCCTCGACCACCGCGTCGAGCGTGCGCGCCAGCTCGGCCTGGTTCACGTCGTGCTGGTACTGCCCCACGCCGATGGCCTTGGGCTCGATCTTCACCAGCTCGGCCAGAGGGTCCTGCAGGCGCCGCGCGATCGAGATGGCGCCGCGGATGGTCAGGTCCAGGTCGGGGAACTCGTCGCGAGCGACGTCCGAGGCGCTGTACACGCTGGCGCCCGCCTCGCTGACCGACACGACCATCACCTCGGCGCGCCCGGCCTCCTTCAGGGCCTTGCGCGCGAAGGCCTCGGTCTCGCGGCCGGCGGTGCCATTGCCGACGGCGATGGCGTGGGGCGCGTGCTTCGCCACGAACGCCACGAACTCTCGCGCGGCGCGGGCCGGATCGGCGGTGTGCGGATAGACGGTCAGGTGCCCCAGGAAGCGCCCGGTGGCGTCGACGGCCGCGCACTTGCAGCCCGTGCGGCGGCCCGGGTCGACGCCCACCACGGGCCGCCCGCCGAAGGCCGCGGCCCGCAACAGGTGCGTGAGGTTCTCGGCGAAGACCGCGATGGCCGTCTCGTCGGCGCGCTCCTTCAGTTCGTCGTGCAGCTCGCGCTCCAGGGCCGGAGCCAGCAGCCGCGTCAGGCCGTCCGACACCGCGGCCTCCAGCTCGTCGGCGAAGGGCGTGCGCGGCGCGTGGCCGGCCACCCGCAGGAGCCCGGGGAGCAACACGGCCTCGTCGACACCGATGGTCAGCGACAGCACGCCC
>CAZFET010000456.1:1006-2405 GCA_964517545.1 uncultured Burkholderiaceae bacterium | reverse complement strand
ACCGCGCCGGGCGCCGCGGCCTCCGCGCCCGCGAAGTTCGGCACCGACCCGTTCACCTACTTCGTGCAGGCCGGCGCCTACCAGCGCCCCGAGGAAGCCGAGCAGCAGCGCGCGCGGCTCGCGATGCTCGGCTTCGCGGCCAAGGTGACCGAACGCGAGCAGTCGGGCCGCACCGTGTACCGCGTGCGGCTCGGCCCGTACGACAAGAAGGAAGACGCCGACGGCGCGAAGGCGCGGCTCGAAGGCAACGGCGTCGAGGCGGCGCTGGTGCGCGTGCAGCGATGACGGCGGGCGCGGCGTCGTCCACGCGGACGGCTGGCGCGTTCTGAACTTCGATGCGGTCGCCGACTCCACCTGCGCGACCCCCGTATCGACGACACGAAAGGAAGACTCCATGAAGCGGCGTGATTTCTCGGCCTCCCTCGCGACGGCCGGCCTCGGCCTGGCGCTCGGCCCGGCGGCGCGCGCGCAGGGCGGCTCGCCGGTCGAAGGCACGCACTACGTCAAGCTGGCGCAGCCCGTGGCGGTGAGCGCCGGCCCCGGCAAGATCGAGGTGATCGAGTTCTTCTGGTACGGCTGCCCGCACTGCAACGCCTTCGAGCCCATGCTCGAGGCGTGGATCAAGCGGCTGCCCGCCGACGTGGCGTTCAAGCGCGTGCCGGTGGCGTTTCGCGACGAGCCGTTCACGATGCACCAGAGGATCTACTACGCGCTCGAGGCGATGGGCCAGCTCGACGCGGTGCACCGCAAGGTGTTCTTCGCCATCCACAACGAGCGCCAGCGCCTGGACAAGCCGGCCGACGTGGCGGCATGGATGAGCAAGAACGGCGTCGACGGCGCGAAGTTCACCGAGGTGGCGAACTCGTTCGCGCTGCAGGCCAAGCTGCGCCAGGCCAAGCAGCTGACCGACGCCTATCGCATCGACGGCGTGCCGGCGATGGGCATCCACGGGCGCTTCTACACGTCGGGCTCGCTGGCCGGCAACAACGAGCGCTCGCTCGCCGTGACCGACTACCTGATCGCGCGGGCGCGCAAGAACGCCTGACGCGCATCGGGTCACCCACCCGCAGCGGCCCCGAGGGCCGCTTTTTTCGCGCGTTTTTCTCGCGGCTCGCTACGCGCCAGCGGGGGCTGTGGCTAGAATGGCTCAGCAAGTTTCATGCCGCCATGCGACGCCCCTTCGCCCGACTCGCCGCCACGACTTTCGCCGCCTTGCTGGCCTGCGGGCTGGTGCTGCCCGACGCGTCGGCCGAGAAGGGCGACCGCGGCAAGCCGCTGAACGTCGAGGCCGACCAGCCGAGCCGCCTGGACATGCTGAACCAGGTGGTCGTCTTCAACGGCAACGTGGTCGTGACCAAGGGCACCCTGACGATGCGCGCCGACCGCATCGAGGTGCGCG
>CAZFET010000456.1:0-996 GCA_964517545.1 uncultured Burkholderiaceae bacterium | reverse complement strand
CACCAGGCCACGGCGATCGGCAGCGCCGCGCGCCCGGCCACCTTCCGCCAGAAGCGCGACGGCGTGGACGAGTACATCGAGGGCCAGGCCGACCGCCTGGAGTACGACGGCCGCGCCGACACCGTGCGCTTCGTCGGCAACGCGCAGGTGCGCCGCCTGCGCGGCGCCGCCGTCGCCGACGAGGTGAGCGGCGCGTTGATCACCTACGACAACACGGCCGAGGTGTTCAGCGTCGCCGGCGGCGCGGCCTCGCCGACCAACCCCGGCGGGCGCGTGCGCGCGGTGCTGGTGCCGCGCGAAGCGGCGGCTTCGGCGCCGGCGCCGGCCGACGGCGCGCGCGCCCCGGCGGCCGCGCCGCCGCTGCAGCCGGCCGGCAAGCTCGGAGCGGCGCGTTGAACGCCCGGCTGCAGCCCGCCTCCGAACCCGGCAGCCGGCTCGAGGCGACGGGCCTGCAGAAGCGCGACGGCGCGCGGCTGGTGGTGAAGAACGTGCACCTGGCCGTCGGCAGCGGCGAGGTGGTGGGCCTGCTCGGCCCGAACGGCGCGGGCAAGACGACGACCTTCTACATGGTGGTCGGGCTGGTGCGCGCCGACGCCGGCGAGATCCGCATCGACGGCCGCTCGATCGAGCGGCTGCCGATCCACCAGCGTTCGCGCCTGGGGCTGTCGTACCTGCCGCAGGAAGCGTCGATCTTCCGCAAGCTCACCGTCGAGGAGAACATCCGCGCGGTGCTCGAGCTGCAGCGCGGCGCCGACGGACGCCCGCTGCCGCCCGAGACGATCGACGAGCTGCTCGACGGCCTGCTCGCCGACCTCGGCATCGAGAAGCTGCGCGCGTCGCCGGCGCCGGCGCTGTCCGGCGGCGAGCGCCGCCGCGTCGAGATCGCGCGCGCGCTGGCCACGCAGCCGCGCTTCATCCTGCTGGACGAGCCGTTCGCGGGCGTCGACCCGATCGCGGTGATCGAGATCCAGCGGATCATCAGCTTCCTCAAGGCGC
>CAZFET010000455.1:0-2407 GCA_964517545.1 uncultured Burkholderiaceae bacterium | reverse complement strand
TCTTGCGGTCGACGATCTTGAAGTAGCCGCGCTCGTCGACCACGCCGATGTCGCCGGTGCGGAAGAAGCCGTCGGCGGTCATCGACTTGGCGGTCTCGTCCGGGCGCTGCCAGTAGCCGGCCATCACCTGCGGGCCCTTGATCGCGATCTCGCCCGGCGTGCCCGGCGGCACCTCGCGGCCCTCGTCGTCGATGGGCGTGGTCTCGGTGTTGGGCGGCGGCAGCCCGATGGTGCCGGTGAATTGCGTGCTGTCGACCGGGTTGCACGAGACCGACGGCGAGGTTTCGCTGAGGCCGTAGCCCTCGACGATCGCGCAGCCGGTCTTGTCGAGCCACAGCTTGGCCGTCGCGCTCTGCACGGCCATGCCGCCGCCCACGCTGAGCTTCAGGTTGCCCCAGTTGACGCTGCCGAACTCGGGGTGGTTGGCCAGCGCGTTGAACAAGGTGTTGACGGCCGGGAAGCTGTGGAACTTGTGCTGCGACAGCTCCTTCAGCACGGCCGGGATGTCGCGCGGGTTCGGGATCAGGATGTTGGAGCCGCCCATGCGCATGGACAGCATCATGTTCGAGTTGAAGCCGAAGATGTGGTACAGCGGCAGCGCGCACACGGTGACGATCTGCTCGCCCGGCGGGATCTTCTTCAGCACCGGCTGGTACCACGCCTCGCTTTGCAGGATGTTCGCCACGAGGTTGCGATGCAGCAGCACCGCGCCCTTGCTCACGCCGGTGGTGCCGCCGGTGTACTGCAGCACCGCGATGTCGTCGCGGCCGACCTTCGGCGCGGTGTACGGCTTGCTGCGGCCCTCGGCGAGCGTGTCGTTGAAGCGCACGGTGCCGGGCAGGTCGAACGCCGGCACCATCTTCTTCACCTTGCGCACGACGTAGTTGACGATCATGCCCTTGGGGAAGCCCAGCAGGTCGCCCATCGCGGCGAGGATCACCTTCTTCGTCGGCACCGCGGCGATGCACTGCTGCAAGGTGGCCGCGAAGTTCTCGAGGATGACGATCGCCTTGGCGCCCGAGTCCTTGAGCTGGTGCTCGAGCTCGCGCGGCGTGTACAGCGGGTTGACGTTCACCACGACGAAGCCGGCGCGCAGCACGCCCGCGACGGCCACCGGGTACTGCGGCACGTTGGGCAGCATGATCGCCACGCGGTCGCCGCGCGCCAGCCCCTGCGACTGCAGGTACGCGGCGAAGGCGCGCGACCACTCGTCGACCTGCCCGAAGGTGATCGACTTGCCCATGAACTTGTACGCCTCGCGGTTGGCGTACTTCCTGAAGCTCTCTTCGAGCAACGCGACCAGCGACTCGTACTGATTGACGTCGATCTCCGCCGGCACGCCGGCGGGGTAGTGCTTCAGCCAGATCTTCTCCATCAGATGCCTCCTCTGGGGGAGGCCGATTCTGACGGAGCGCTTACGCGCGGGGCATCAGGGGATTCGATAGCGGGGCGCGTCAGTCCACGGCCTTGACCATGTCTTCCACGACTTTTTTCGCATCGCCGAAGACCATCATGGTCTTGTCCATGTAGAACAGCTCGTTGTCGAGGCCGGCGTAGCCGGCGGCCATCGAGCGCTTGTTCACGATGACCGTCTTGGCCTTGTAGGCCTCGAGGATGGGCATGCCGTAGATCGGCGAGCCCTTCTGCAGCGCCGCCGGGTTGACCACGTCGTTGGCGCCCAGGATCACCGCCACGTCGGCCTGGCCGAACTCGCCGTTGATGTCCTCCATCTCGAACACCTGGTCGTACGGCACCTCGGCCTCGGCCAGCAGCACGTTCATGTGGCCCGGCATGCGGCCGGCCACCGGGTGGATGGCGTACTTCACGGTCACGCCCTTGTGCGCGAGCTTCTCGGCCAGCTCCTTCACCGCGTGCTGCGCGCGCGCGACCGCCAGGCCGTAGCCCGGCACGATGATCACGGTCTCGGCGTTGGACAGGATGAACGCGGCGTCGTCGGCCGAGCCGCTCTTGACCGTCTTCTGCTGCTCGCCGCCGGCCGCCGCCTGCCCGGCGTCGCCGCCGAAGCCGCCGAGGATGACGTTGAAGAACGAGCGGTTCATCGCCTTGCACATGATGTAGCTCAGGATCGCGCCCGAGCTGCCCACCAGCGAGCCCGCGATGATCAGCATGCTGTTGTTGAGCGAGAAGCCGATGCCCGCGGCCGCCCAGCCCGAGTAGCTGTTGAGCATCGACACCACCACCGGCATGTCGGCGCCGCCGATCGGGATGATGATCAGCACGCCCAGCACGAAGGCCAGCGCCAGCAGCAGGCCGAAGTCGAGCTTCGACTCGGTGAGCGTGTAGCCCACGGTGAACAGCAGGGTCGCCAGGCCGAGCACGAGGTTCAGCTTGTGCTGGCCCTTGAACACCACGGGCGCGCCCTGGAACAGGCGGAACTTGTACTTGC
>CAZFET010000454.1:0-2413 GCA_964517545.1 uncultured Burkholderiaceae bacterium | reverse complement strand
GCCGCCCATGAGCCGCATCCCGGCCATGAGCAACCTCTTGGAACTCAACAGCTAGTTCCGAGGAGCGTTCAAGCAACCCTTGCATGAACGATTGATGAAGAGCGAGCGCGTCCTCCTTTGTGAATTCCACGTGCGCGACCGCCCGCCTTTCATGCCCGTCCTTCGTAATGTTTACCTTCACACGCACCGTCGAATGCCAAGCGGGAACAACTTCAGACAACTCAACTGACGCCACCATTCTTTGCGAGTCGTCATAGAAGGGTTTCGAGCTCGGACCACGCCATATATACATTGAGTCTCCTCTCAACGAAGCGTCTTGGTGGCAACTAGCGCAAGTTCGACCGCAGAGGCTTGGCAACCCGACGACACCCGCACGGACCCGCAACGACTGGATCTTATCGTCGCACCCCCTCGGCAGGAACCCCTCCCGGGAGGATGATGCAAGGCGCATCAGGTTGCTGCGCACGGAGCAGGCCAATGTCGATCGGGCGAAGCGACTCATCCGCTTCCACGCGCTGCATCATGCGTGCGCAATGCCATGCAAGCGCAATGCACGAGTCCGACGCGGCAGCATCTCGGTCACTTCCCGTCCGCCATCGCATCGCGCTCGCATCCCCTCGACGCGACGTGACGCCCCCGCGCCCCCTCACCCCGGCCGATACCGCCGCAGCCGCTCCAGGTCCATCACCCTCACCCCGCCGTACTCCACGCGGATGGCGCCGGCGGCTTGCAGCGCGGCGAGCGACTCGTTCACGCGCTGGCGCGACAGGCCCACGAGGTAGGCCAGTTCCTGCTGCGTGATGCGCAGCACTTCGCCCACGCCGGGGTACAGCACGGGGTGGAACAGCGCGGCCAGGCTGCGGGCGACGCGCACGTCGGGGTCGTTCAGGCGGTCGATCTCGCGCGCGGCGATGAACTGGCCGAGCCGCTCGTTGAGCTGGTTCATGACGAAGCGCGTGAACGGCAGGCTGTGCTCGAGCAGCCAGTGGAAGGTCTCGACGGTGATGCCGGCGATGAGGCTGCGGCGCAGCGCCTGGATGTTGTAGCGGTACGGCTCGCGCTTGAGCACGGTGCCTTCGCCGAACCAGCCGCCGGGCGGCACGCCGGTGAAGGTGATGGGGATGCCGAGCTCGCTGTCGTTGCTCATCTTCAGCAGGCCGTCGATGAGCCCGAACCAGTAGGTGGGCGCGCGGCCGACGCGGCACACGTATTCGCCGGCCTCGGCGCTGACGACGCGCAGGTCGGCGATCACGCGCTCGCGCTCGTCGCCGGTGAGCTGGCGCAGCCACGGGATGCCGTCGAGCTCCTGCGGCTTGGGGCCGCGCGCGCGCTCGGACAGCGCCTTCGCGCTGCGGGCTTCGGCCGCCGCGGCGGCGGCGGGTGCAGGTGCGGTGCGGTGCTCGGCCATGTCGCGGGAAACACCGGAGAGGGATGTCCCGGAAATTGTCGTCACAACGACAACCGGGCGTCAAACTTCTTCCTAGCATCCGCCTCGAAGTTGGCCGTGCCGCGCGTACTCCCCGTGCGCGCGACGCAGGGCACCGCAAGGAGACGACGGTGGAGTCGACGTTCCCCCGACTGCTGCTCGAGCACGCCAAGGTGCGCCCCGACGCGCCGGCACTGCGCGAGAAGGTCTACGGCATCTGGCAGACGCTCACGTGGGCGGAGCTGGCCGCGCTGGTGAAGCGGATCGCCGGCGGCCTGGCCGAGGCCGGGCTCGCGCGCGGCGAGCACGTGGTGGTGGTGGGCGAGAACCGGCCGCGCCTGTACGCCGCCATGCTGGCCGCGCAGTCGCTGGGCGGCATTCCGGTGCCGCTGTACCAGGACGCGGCGGCCGCGGAGTTCGTGTTTCCGCTGCAGAACGCCGAGGTGCGCTTCGCGATCGTCGAAGACCAGGAGCAGGTCGACAAGATGCTCGAGGTGCGCGCGCAGTGCCCGCTGCTCGCGCGCATCTGGTACGACGACCCGCGCGGGCTGCGCAACTACAGCGAGCCGGGGCTCGCGTCGCTCGACTCGCTCATCGAGGCGGGCACCGCGTACGAGCGCTCGCACCCGGGCTTCTTCGACGCGGCGCTGGCCGCCGGGTCGCCGCACGACGTGGCGGCGATGTTCTTCACGTCGGGCACCACGGGCAACCCGAAGGGCGTGGTGCACACGCACTTCACCTTGCTCGACCGCGCCGCCGCCGGTGCGCGCTTCGACAAGCTGACCGACAAGGAAGAGGTGCTGGCCTACCTGCCGCCGGCGTGGATCGGGCAGAACATCTTCAGCTACGCGCAGTGGCTGGCCACCGGCTACGTGGTGAACTGCCCCGAGTCGGCGAGCACGGTGATGATCGACCTGAAGGAGATCGGGCCGACCTACTACTTCGCGCCGCCGCGCGTGTTCGAGGGCCTGCTCACCAGCGTGATGA
>CAZFET010000453.1:0-2414 GCA_964517545.1 uncultured Burkholderiaceae bacterium | reverse complement strand
CCAACTGGGTCGCGTGTGCCGTCGATCCCGGCACCTGCACGTTCACCGGCACGCGCGCCGTGCGCTTCGGCCTCAGCACGACGGCGAACTACGTCGAAGCGGTCAAGACCGCGAGTGTCTGGTGCGACATCAGCAGCTTCGGCGGCGTGGCCTCCGACCCGGCGCCCGGCCAGCGCAAGAGCTGCTGGTACGCCGACACGCCGCCGGCACCGGCACCGGCGCCGTCACCCGCCCCTGCGCCCGCGCCCGCACCGGCACCCGGTCCGAACCCGGTGGTCACCGAGAACGCCAAGACCGCCGCCGACGGCGTGTCGTCGGCCTGGTACATCACCGACGGGCAGTACGCGTCGGCCGGCGAGATCGAGGGCTACGCGTCGCTGAACAGCGTGAACCGCGGCGACTCGATCAGCCTGTTCGTCAACGTCAAGGATCCCGTGGCCGACCCGACCTACACGGTCGAGATCTACCGGGTGGGCTGGTACGGCGGCGCCGGCGGACGGCGCGTGCTGGGGCCGTACACGCGCACGAGCCGCACGCAAGCCGGCTGCCCGATGGTGAACACCGCCACGCGCACGATCGAGTGCGACTGGACCGATCCGCTGACGATCACCATTCCGCTGTCGGCCGACCCGACCGTCGCGATGAGCGGCGTGTACCTCGCGCGGCTGCAGACCGCGCGCGGCAAGGCGAGCTACGCGATCTTCGTCGTGCGCGACGACGCGCGCACCGGCAAGTTCCTGTTCCAGACCAGCGTCACCACCTACGCGGCCTACAACAGCTGGGGCGGCTACAGCTACTACAAGGGCCCGCCGAACGATCCGAACTCGACCACCTTCGCCGCGTCGTTCAACCGGCCGTACAACAACGTCACGGCCTCGCTCGGGCCGATCCGCACGCTCAAGGGCGCGGGCGACTTCCTCGAGTGGGAGCTGCACGCGGTGCGCTTCCTCGAGCGCAACGGCTACGACGTGCTGTACTCGACCAACATCGACACGCACCGCCATCCGCAGCGCCTGCGCCAGTTCCGCGCCTTCCTGTCGGTCGGCCACGACGAGTACTGGACGCGCGAGATCTACGACGCGGTGGAAGGCGCGCGCAACGCGGGCGTCAACCTCGCCTTCCTCGGCGCCAACAACGCGTACTGGGGCACGCGGCTGGAGCCCGACGCGCGCGGCAACCCGGACCGCCGCGTGGTCTCGTACAAGTACTACACCAACCTCGACCCGCTGGCCGGCGGCCCGTACGCCACGTCGCTGTGGCGCGACCCGCCGCTCAACCGGCCCGAAGCCGCGCTGATCGGCGTGCAGTACGACTACAACACCGTGGACCTCGACATGGTCGTGCACGACTGCTCGAGCTGGGTGTGCAGCGGCACGAACCTGGTGCCCGGCAGCCGCCTGCCCGGACTGCTGGGCTACGAAGTCGACCGCGTGGCGCCGTCGTCGCCGGGCAACGTGAGCGTCATCATGCGATCGCCCTACGTGGTCAACGGCGAGACGCGCTACGCCAACCTCACCTACTACACGCACCCGAGCGGCGCCGGCGTGTTCGCCACCGGATCGATGCAGTGGAACTGGGGCCTCGACTCGTGGCCGCCCTACCCGGATCGCGCCAACACGAACGCGCAGACGATCATGCGCAACGTGCTGAACCGCTTCCTCACGTCGCCCTGAGTGTCATCGCACGGCGCTCAGTGCGACGTGCCCTCCGAACGCGTGATCTTGTTCCAGACGTTGTACTTGCCGACGGGCTTGCGCATCGGCAGGCGCTTGACCTCGCGGAAGGTCTGCGCGTCGTAGACGATCAGCGCGCCGTCCATCTCCCACAGGCTGGCCAGCGCGTGGCGGCCGTCCTTCGTGAACTCGATGTGCGCCAGGGTCCGGCCCGGCTCGCGCACGGCGGCCACGGGCTCCAGCGTGCGCTTGTCGACGATGGTCAGCGTGTCGCGGCCCGTCGGGCTCATCATCGAGTCGACCCACGCGTAGGGCGTGTTCTCGTGGCTGCGCATGAAGAAGCCGGGGCCTGGCGTCGGCACGGTCTTCACCGGCTTCCAGGTCTTCATGTCGATCACGTCGATGGCGCCGTCCTTCAGGTTGGGACTCGCGAGCACGGTGGTGCCGTTCCACGCGAAGGTGATGCCCGAGCCGAGATGCGGCATGCCGGCGATCGGCAGGTCGGCGATCTTGCGGCGGATGTCGAGGTTGACCACCTGCGCGCTTGGCCTGCCGTCGCTGCGCGCGCGCGTCGCGCCGAGCGCGTGGCGGTAGCGCTGGTCGAAGAAGAAGTCGTCCAGCGGCTCGTCGAGCAAGGTGCGGCGCACGCCCAGGAAGCCGGGCTTGGCGATGCCTTCGCCCATCTTGTAGTCGTGCACGTAGCCGTCGAAGATCGGCTCGGCCTTCGGGTCGTACGGGATC
>CAZFET010000452.1:1416-2415 GCA_964517545.1 uncultured Burkholderiaceae bacterium | reverse complement strand
GGCGGCAAGCTGACCGGCGCGGCCGGGAGCGCGTCGGACGCGGGCCGCGGACGCGGCGCCGCGCGTGGCGCTGCGCGCGCGAGACGCGGCGGCTCGTCGGCGGCCGGCGGCTGCGCGGCCGGCGGCGGCGCGACAGCGGCCATCGGCGTGCCGTTCGATGTTGCGGGGGTCGTCGCGGGTGTGGTCGCGGGCGGCGGCGCCGGCGCGGCGGCCGGCGCCTGCTGCGCCAGCTGCACCGTCGGCGGGTCGACGAAGGTCACGAACGTGCGCGACAGGCGCGGCGGGCATCCGACGCCGATCGTCACCGTGACGACAGGCTCGTCGATCAGCGCGGTGGTGGTGACGCGCAGGTTGCGTTCGCGCGAATTGCCGTCGCCGTCGAGCGCCACGCGCACCAGCGGCGGCGGCACGCGGTTGTCGCCGGCCGTGACCTCGGCGCTCACGCACTCGGCGTCGACGAACTCGTCGGGCTCCTGCCGCAGCACGACGCTGAAGTCGAGCCGCTGGCCGAGGACCGTGTTGTTGGTGCTGCGCCCGATGCCCAGCGCGGAGGCGGACGTCGCAGCGATCGACAGCAGGACGCCGACGACAGCGGTTCTCGGAGCGATCTGCATATGGCTGTTATTCGGACGTCGCTGGCATCACGTGCACATCACTTGCACGTCTCGTGCAGGGGGCCGCGGCACTCTAGCATGAAGAGGCGGCGGCTCCGGACCCGCGGCGACCACCCGGTCGCGCGGTGCGAGGCGCATGACAGAATGCCCGCGCCGTCGTCCCGCCTCCGGGGAAACACCATGCCGACCGAGCTCAGAACCGAACGTCACGGCCGCACCCTGGTGCTCACCATCAGCGACCCCGCCACGCGCAACACCTTGTCGCCGCAGGTCTACGCCGCCGGCGTCGAGGCGCTCGAGACGGCGGAGGCCGAGGCCGACACGCGCGGCGTCGTCATCACCGGCGGCGGCGGGCACGTCAGCGGCGACGGCAACGTAGAGCGGC
>CAZFET010000452.1:0-1406 GCA_964517545.1 uncultured Burkholderiaceae bacterium | reverse complement strand
TGTGTCCGAAGCCGGTGATCGCGGCGGTCGAAGGCTTCGCCGCCGGCGGCGGCTTCTCGCTCGCGCTGGCGTGCGACCTGATCGTCGCGGCGCAGGACGCGCGCTTCGTCATGTCGTACGGCCGCATCGGCCTCACGCCCGACGGCGGCGGCAGCTGGCATCTGTCGCGCGCGCTGCCGCGCGCGCTCGCGCTGCAGGCGCTGTGGCTCGCCGAGCCGCTGCCGGCGCCGCTGCTGCACCAGCACGGACTTGTCAACGCGGTGACAGACAGCGGCCAGGCGCTGGCCGAAGCTCTGCGCATCGCCGAGCGGCTGGCCGCGATGGCGCCCAACGCGCTCGCCGGCGCGAAGGAACTGGTCAACGCGGCCGCGACGCGGTCGCTCGCGGAACAGCTCGAGCATGAACGTGCCGCCTTCGTCGAGAACCTCGTCCACCCGAACGCGGCCGAAGGCCTGCAGGCCTTCTTCGACAAGCGCCCGCCGGCCTTCGGCTGATCGCGCCGTCGCACGGGCCCGCGCATGAACCGCCGCCGCATCTACCTGATGCGCCACGGCGCGGTGGACTACTTCCGCGCCGACGGCTCGGCCGTGCCGCCCGACGGTGTGCCGCTCAATGCCGCCGGCCGCGCGCAGGCCGACGAAGCCGGCGCGCTGTACGCGCGCTGCGGCGTGCGCTTCGACCGCGTGGTCGCGAGCGGACTGCCGCGCACGCTCGAGACCGCCGGGCGCGTGCTGGCGGCGGCCGGACAGCGCATCGACGTCGAGGTCGAACCCGCGCTGCAGGAGATCCGCGGCGGCCGTCTCGCCGACATCCCGCCCGAGCGCATCGAGGAAGCCTTCGTCGGGGCGTTCCGCGCCACCGGCGACGTCGAGTCGCACCGCTTCCTCGGCGGCGAGTCGATCGGCGAAATGCTCGACCGCACCCTGCCCGCCTTCGAGCGCTGGCTCGCGCGCGACGACTGGCAGTGCCTGCTGATGGTGCTGCACGGCGGCGTGAACCGCGCGCTGATCGCGCGCGCACTCACCGGCACGCGCGCGTTCTTCGGCCGGCTCGAGCAGTCGCCGGCGTGCATCAACGTGATCGACGCCGGCACCGATCACGAGGTCGTGCGCGCGATCAACCTCACGCCCACGCAGTGGCTGCACGAACGCGAGCGGCTGACGACGATGGAAAAGCTGCTGATGGAGTTCCGCCGGCACCGCGGTTGAGGCGTGCCGAGCCCGGCCGCGCCCCTCGATCGTCAGCGCGCAGCACAACGACGAGCGTGGGGGTCAGCTCCCAGCCCGCCGCCGGGCCGCCCCAAGCCGGGCTGCGCCCCCTCGGGGGGCAGCGAGGAGCAGCGCGACGAGCGTGGGGGTCAACTCCCAGCCCGGCGCCGGGCCGCCCCAAGCCGGGCTGCGCCCCCT
>CAZFET010000451.1:0-2428 GCA_964517545.1 uncultured Burkholderiaceae bacterium | reverse complement strand
CCCTTCGTCGTCGCCCGCGTGGTGCTGCAGGACTTCACCGGCGTGCCGCTGCTGGCCGACCTGGCCGCGATGCGCAACGTGGCCGCCGACATGGGCCGCAATCCCAAGACCATCGAGCCGCTGGTGCCCGTGGACCTGGTGGTCGACCACTCGGTGATGATCGATCACTACGGCGACAAGAAGGCGCTGGATCTCAACATGAAGCTCGAGTTCGAGCGCAACCGCGAGCGCTACGAGTTCATGAAGTGGGGCATGCAGGCGTTCGAGACCTTCGGCGTCGTGCCACCGGGCTTCGGCATCGTGCACCAGGTCAACCTCGAGTACCTGGCGCGCGGCGTGCACCGCAGCGCCTCGGGCGTGCACTACCCCGACACGCTGGTCGGCACCGACAGCCACACGACCATGATCAACGGCATCGGCGTCGTGGGCTGGGGCGTCGGCGGCATCGAGGCCGAGGCCGGCATGCTCGGCCAGCCGGTGTACTTCCTGACCCCCGACGTGGTGGGCTTCGAGCTGAGCGGCCGGCTGCGCGAGGGCGTGACCGCGACCGACCTCGTGCTCACGGTGACGGAGATCCTGCGCAAGGAGAAGGTGGTCGGCAAGTTCGTCGAGTTCTTCGGCGAAGGCACCGAGAGCCTCGCGCTGCCCGATCGCGCGACCATCGCCAACATGGCGCCCGAGTACGGCGCGACGATGGGCTTCTTCCCGGTCGACACGAAGACCGTCGAGTACTTCCGCGGCACCGGCCGCACCAAGGCCGAGATCGAGGCGTTCGAGGCCTACTTCCGCGCGCAGAAGCTGTTCGGCATTCCGAAGGCCGGCGAGATCGAGTACACCAAGGTCGTCAAGCTCGATCTCGGCACCGTCGCGCCCAGCCTCGCGGGCCCGAAGCGCCCGCAGGACCGCATCGAGATCACGCACCTCGCGGGCAAGTTCACCGAGCTGTTCAGCAAGCCGATCGAGGCCAACGGCTTCAACCAGCCCGCCGACAAGCTGCACAAGGCCTTCACCACGAGCAAGGGGCTCGAAGTGCGCAACGGCGACGTGCTGATCGCGGCCATCACCTCTTGCACCAACACCAGCAACCCGAGCGTGCTGCTGGCCGCCGGCCTGCTGGCGAAGAAGGCGGTCGAGGCCGGCCTCACGGTGAAGCCGCACATCAAGACCTCGCTCGCGCCCGGCTCGCGCATCGTCACCGAGTACCTGCAGAAGGCCGGCCTGCTGCCCTACCTCGAGAAGCTCGGCTTCGCGGTGGCGGCCTACGGCTGCACCACCTGCATCGGCAACGCCGGCGACCTCACGCCCGAGATCAACGAGGTGATCACGAAGAACGACCTGGTGTGCGCGGCCGTGCTGTCCGGCAACCGCAATTTCGAGGCGCGCATCCACCCGAACCTGAAGGCCAACTTTCTCGCCAGCCCGCCGCTGGTGGTGGCCTACGCGATCGCCGGCAACGTGACCAAGGACCTGATGACCGAGCCCGTCGGCACCGGCAAGAAGGGCAAGCCGGTGTACCTGGGCGACATCTGGCCGACCAGCGACGAGATCTACGCGCTGCTCAAGCACGCGATGGACCCCAAGGCGTTCAAGCAGAACTACGAGCAGGTCGATCGCAAGCCCGGCAAGCTGTGGGAGCAGATCAAGGGCGTCAAGGGCCAGGTCTACACGTGGCCGCGCAGCACCTACATCGCGCGGCCGCCGTTCTTCGACGGCTTCACGATGCAGCCGCAGGCCGCCGACCCCGGCGTCAAGGGCGCGCGCATCATGGCGCTGTTCGGCGACTCGATCACCACCGACCACATCTCGCCGGCCGGATCGATCAAGGAGTCGTCGCCGGCCGGGCAGTGGCTGATCGCCAACGGCGTGCCCAAGGCCGACTTCAACAGCTACGGCTCGCGCCGCGGCAATCACGAGGTCATGATGCGCGGCACCTTCGCCAACGTGCGCATCAAGAACCTGATGATCCCGCCCAGGGCCGACGGCTCGCGCGAGGAAGGCGGCGTCACCCTGTTCCAGCCGTCCGGCGAGAAGATGTTCATCTACGACGCAGCGATGAAGTACATCGCGCAGGGCACGCCGACGGTCGTGTTCGGCGGCGAGGAGTACGGCACCGGGTCGTCGCGCGACTGGGCCGCCAAGGGCACGCAGCTGCTGGGCATCAAGGCCGTGGTGGCGCGCAGCTTCGAGCGCATCCACCGCAGCAACCTGGTCGGCATGGGCGTGCTGCCGCTGCAGTTCAAGGGCGCCGACTCGTGGCAGTCGCTCGGCCTGAAGGGCGACGAGACGATCGACATCGTGGTCGGCGAGCTCAAGCCGCAGTCGGACGCGACCCTGGTCATCCAGGGCCGCGACGGCAGCCGCCGCGAGGTGAGCGTCACCCTGCGCATCGACACGCCCATCGAGGTCGACTACTACCGCCACGGCGGCC
>CAZFET010000450.1:0-2439 GCA_964517545.1 uncultured Burkholderiaceae bacterium | reverse complement strand
TGCAGTGCGAATATTATGCCCTCGAAGGAATCAGCATGCTGCTGAGGACCTTCAACCTCATAAAGGATTCGTTTAATCCGTCTCTTGAGATAGAGGGGATTTTGCTCACCATGTTTGACGGCAGAAATACCCTTGCCAATCAGGTCACCGATGAACTGAAAAAACACTTCGGCGACAAAGTCTACAAAACATTAATACCGAGGAATGTGACCCTTGCCGAGGCGCCAAGTCACGGCAAACCTGTTATACTGTATGACATTCGCTCAAAAGGGGCGCAGAGCTATCTTGAACTTGCAAAGGAGATAATGGGACATGAAGCCGGCATTGGGTAAGGGCCTTTCGGCCTTGATACCTGAAAAGGAAAAGAGTAAGGCAAAAGAAATACTCGAACTGAATATCAACGCGCTCGTGCCCAACGAGTATCAGCCCAGAAGGATATTCAACGATGCGGCGCTCAATGAACTTGTCGCTTCGATAAAGGAAAAGGGGGTCATCCAGCCCGTCATTGTCAGAAAGGCCTCAGACAGCTCATATCATCTCATCGCGGGCGAGAGACGATGGAGGGCCGCCAGGATTGCAGGCCTTGCGAGCATCCCGGCGATTATCAAAGAAGCCGCGCCTGAAGACGCGCTCGAACTGGCCCTTATAGAAAATATCCAGCGGGAAGACCTCAACCCCCTTGAAACAGCAGAGGCGTTCCACAGACTGATAAATGACTTCAGCCTTACGCATGACGACATCTCCAAAAAAGTCGGCAAGGACAGGGCCACTGTCACTAATTATCTGAGGATTCTTAAACTGCCATTTGAGATCAAGCAGTGGATGGCGGACGGCTCGTTAAGCATAGGCCATGCAAAGGCTCTGCTTCAGCTTGAAAACCAGAGACTCCAGCTTGACATCGCCGGCAAAATAATAAAACACGGCCTGAGCGTAAGAGAGACGGAGGCGTTATGCAAAAAAAGGCCTTTGATACAGGTCCCGGCATCAAAACTGCATAAACTGAAAGATCCGCAAATAGCCTCGCTTGAAGAAAAACTCATGCACAGCCTCGGCACAAAAGTGCGCCTTATCCACAGGTCCAACAAAAAGGGCGGAAGGATTGAGATCGACTACTACTCGCTTGAAGAGCTGGACAGGCTTCTTGAGATATTGACGGACTGAGGAGATTCTTCCGGTTGCGAATGTTTGTATCGTGAATATTTAATTATATAATCGTCTCTTTACATTATAAACATCGCATCTCCATAAGAAAAAAATCTGTAATCAGCATTCAGTGCCCCGGCATAAGCCTCCCTGAGAAGTTCCAGGCCGGAAAATGCTGATGTCAGCATCAACGGTGTTGATTTAGGCAGGTGGAAATTTGTAATCAGGGCGTCTATCACTCTGAATTTATAACCCGGATAGATAAAAATGGAAGTTTTCCCCATGCCGGATATTATGGCACTGTCCGGCCTGTTCAAAACCGATCCTTCAAGCGCCCGTGTTACAGTGGTTCCCACGGCTATTATCCTTCTGCTTTCAGCTTTGGCACGGTTTATCTCATTCGCTGTGTCATTTGAAATTTCATAACATTCTTCACCCATCTCATGCACCGCGATATCTTCACACAAGACAGGTTTAAAGGTTCCGCAACCTACATGAAGAGTGAGTTTTTCAACAACGACCCCTTTCTCTCTGATCCTGTCAAGAAGTTCACCAGTGAAATGAAGCCCGGCGGTCGGCGCAGCGATAGCGCCATCCTTTTGAGCATACACCGTCTGATAACGCTGGACATCCGCCTGGTCCGCAGGTCTTTTTATATAAGGAGGAAGCGGCATAACACCGATTTCATTAAACAGTTCTTTTATATCCCTGTCTGAAGTAAGCGTAACTGTTCCATTACTGCTCGCAATGTGCCCTGAGACTCCGTTTTCAAATATCACTGCGCCGTTTTTCAGTCCTTTGACCATTACTTCCCATCTGTTTGGGTCCAGCTCTTTTACTAATAAAAGTTCTACTTTCCCTCCTGAGGGTTTTGCCCCGAACATGCGGGCAGGGATAACCCTCGTGTCATTGAGCACAAGGATATCGCCCTCATTAAGACACTCAACGATGTTTTTAAACAGACTGTGTCTTATTTCTTTATTTTTTTTGTTGAGGACCAGCAGCCTTGACGAGTCTCTCTCGTCAGACGGATATTGCGCTATTCTGGTTTTAGGCAGATGATAATCGAATTCTGAAAGGTTCATAAACTCGTTATGCGTAACGCGTGATGCGTTATACGTATTTATCTTTTTCCCACATCACGCATTACGCATTACTCATTACATCTTTTGTAGTACCGTGCCCGGATAATAATATTGGAGGATCTCTTTATAATTCATTCCATTGCCGGCCAATTCCAGCGCTCCCCACTGGGAAAGCCCTACTCCATGTCCATAACCGCCTCCCTCAAATACA
>CAZFET010000449.1:0-2444 GCA_964517545.1 uncultured Burkholderiaceae bacterium | reverse complement strand
GCGGTGCCGATCGACCCGCTGGTGATCGAGCGCATCGAGGTGCTGCGCGGCCCGGCGGCGATGCTGTACGGCGGCAGCGCGGTGGGCGGCGTGGTCAACGCGATCGACAACCGCATCCCGCGCACGCCGGTGCGCGGCGCGAGCGGCGCCGCCGAACTGCGCGCCGGCGGCGCGGCGAGCGAGAAGGGCGCATCGGCCCTCGTCGAGGCCGGCCTCGGCGGCGGACTCTCGCTGCACGCCGACGCCTTCGCGCGACGCACGTCGGACCTGCGCGTGCCGGCGTTCGACCGCCCGGTCGACGGCGGCGGCACCGAGCGCCGCGAGCGCGTCGTCAACTCGGCGAGCGACGCGAAGGGCGGTGCGCTCGGGGCGTCGTATGCATGGGCCGGCGGCTTCGTCGGCGCGTCGGTCGACACCTACCGCAACGACTACGGCGTCGTCGTCGAAGACGAGGTGAGCATCGCGATGAAGCGCGACCGCTTCGCGCTCGCCGGCGAGCTGCGCGACCTGCGCGGGCCGCTGACGGCCGTGCGCGCGCAGCTCTCGCACACCGACTACGAGCACCGCGAACTCGAAGGCGCCGAGGTGGGCACCACGTTCCGCAACCGCGGCGAGGACGCGAGGGTCGAGCTCGTGCACGCGAAGCTGCCGCTCGGCGGCGGCGTGCTCGAAGGCGTGGTCGGGCTGCAGGCCGAGCGCTCGCGCTTCTCGGCGCTCGGCGAGGAGGCGTTCGTGCCCGGCACGCGCTCGCGCAGCGCGGCGCTGTTCGTGATGGAGCAGTGGCGCAGCTCGCCCTCGTTCGCGCTGTCGGCCGGCGTGCGCGCCGAGCGCGTGCGCATCGCCTCCGACGGCGACGCGGCCGACGCGACCGAGCCGCGCTTCGGACCGGCCCGCTCGCGCAGCTTCGCGCCGGCCAGCGCGTCGCTGGGTGCGGTGTGGGACGTGACGCCCGCGTGGCAGTTCACGGCGAACGTCGCACACACCGAGCGCGCGCCGACGCAGTACGAGCTGTACGCCGACGGCGTGCACGTCGCGACGGCGACGTTCGAGCGCGGCGACCCCGCGCAGCGGCTCGAGCGCGGCGCCAACGTCGACCTCGCGCTGCAGTGGCGCGACGGACCCGCCCGCGTGAAGGCCGGCGTGTTCGCGAGCCGGTTCTCGAACTACATCGCGCTCGCCGCGACCGGCGAGCCGGACTTCGTGAACGACGAGGGCGAGGCGTTCCCCGTCTACGCGTTCCGGGGCGTGCGTGCGCGGCTCGAAGGACTCGAACTCGAGACGGGTTGGACGCTGCTGCAAGGCGTGCGCACGCTCGACCTCGAGGCGAGGCTCGACTTCGTGCGCGGTCGCGACCTCACGCGCGGCGAGCCCTTGCCGCGCCTGGCGCCGCGGCGCGCGACGGTCGGGCTGGCGCTCGCGCAGGGGCCGTGGGGCGCGCGGGTCGAGCTGCGTCACGCAGCGCGCCAGTCTCGCGTGCCGGCCGACGACGTGGCCACGCCGGCGTGGACGATCGTCGACGCGTCGCTCACGCGGCGCGCGACGCTCGGCACGGCCGAGGCGCTGTGGTTCGTGAAGGTCGCGAACCTCGGTGACCGGCTGGCGTACAACGCGTCGTCGATCCGCACGGTGCGCGAGCTGGCCAACAAGCTGGACTGGCTGACCGGCGGCGCCGACGGACTGCAGGGCGTGGTCATGAAGCCGGTATTGGGGATGTTCCGGTTCGATATGTTCGGCCACACCGGCTACGCCTACGGCTTGCTTGTGCTGTTCATCCTGTTCCTGATCGCCCGCCGCCTGGTGAATTCGCCCTTCGGGCTGTCGTTGATGTCGGTGAAAGGCAATCCGCTGCGGTCGTCGGCGATCGGCATCTCGGTCGATGCCCGCCTGGTTGCTATCTACACGGTCGCGGCCGGCTATGCCGGCATCGCCGGCGCCTTGCTGGCGCAGACCACGGCGTTCGCCTCGCTTGAAATGTTCTCGTTCGATCGTTCGGCCGACCTGCTGCTGGTGCTGATCATCGGCGGCGCCGGCTATCTCTATGGCGGCCTAATCGGCGCCATTATCTTCAAGGTGATGCAGGACTATCTGTCGGTGCTCACCCCGCAGTATTGGCCGTTCTGGATCGGTCTCGTGCTGGTGGTGATCGTTCTGGTCGGCCGCGACCGCATCACGACCTGGACGACGCCGTTCCGCCGGCTCGCCGCGCGCCTGGATTGGCGCGCCTCGGCGCGGCGCGCGGCGGTCGCGTCGAACGAAGGTCAAAAGCCATGACCGTGGTGCTGGAAACGCTCGGTCTGTCGAAGCGGTTCACCGGCATCGTCGCCACCGACGATGTTTCGTTGCGCGTCGAGAAGGGCGCCCGCCACGCTTTGATCGGGCCGAATGGCGCGGGCAAGACCACGCTGGTCAATTCGATCGTCGGCGTGACCACTCATATCGGCGGC
>CAZFET010000448.1:0-2454 GCA_964517545.1 uncultured Burkholderiaceae bacterium | reverse complement strand
TGCACGAAGGTGCGCCAGTTGAGCGAGCCTTGCACGGCCGACAGCACCAGCGCGCCGACCACGCCCACCGCCGCCGCCTCGGTGGCGGTGGCGATGCCGGCGTAGATCGAGCCCAGCACCGCGGCGATCAGCAGCACCACCGGGATCAGGTGGCGCGACTCGCGCAGCTTCGCGCCGAGCGACATCGGCGCATCGGGCGGCGGCACCTGCTGCGGATGGCGCCACGCCCACACGACGAGGTAGCCGGAGAACAGTGCCGCGAGCAGCACGCCGGGCACGACGCCGGCGATGAACAGCTCGGCAATCGACACGTCGGCGGTCACACCGTAGACGATCATGATGATCGAGGGCGGGATCAGCAGGCCCAGCGTGCCGGCGCCGGCCAGCGAGCCGATCGAGATGCCGTCGGGGTAGCCGCGCCGCGCCAACTCGGGCAGGCTCATCTTGCCGATGGTCGCGCAGGTGGCCGCGCCGGAGCCCGACACGGCGGCGAAGATGGCGCAGCCGATCACGTTGGTGTGCAGCAGGCGGCCGGGCAGCCGCTGCATCCACGGCGCCAGGCCGCGGAACATGTCCTCCGACAGCCGCGTGCGGAACAGGATCTCGCCCATCCAGATGAACAGCGGCAGTGCGGTGAGCGTCCAGCTCGACGCCGAGCCCCAGATCGTGACCGCCATCGCGTCGCCGGCCGGCCGCGCGCTGAACAGCTGCATGCCGATCCAGGCCACGCCCGACAAGGTGAGCCCGATCCACACGCCGCTGCCGAGGATCAGGAACAGCGAGACGACGAGCAGGACGGTGATGCCGATGTCCGTCATGTGGACCGCGCGGTGCGCATCATTCGTTGTGCCGCGCCTGGCCGTCGTCGGCGCTCGCGCGGCGTCCGCGCAGCTCGAGCAGCAGTTCGTCGACGAAGGCGATGGCGAAGATCACGGTGCCGACGGCCATCGCGATCTGCGGGATCCACAGCGGGGTGGCGTCGCTGGCGGTGGAGATGTCGTGGAACTTCCACGACTGCGACGCGAGGCGGACGCTGTAGAAGGCGAACAGCCACGCCAGCAGCACGGCGGCGCCGAGCGACCAGCGCTCCAGCGCGCGCCGCGCCGTGCCGTGCAGCGCATTGAGCAGCAGGGTGACGCGGATGTGCTCGCCGCGCTTGAGCGTGTGCGCCAGCGCGAGGAATCCCGCCGCGGCCATCAGGTAGCCGGCGTAGGCGTCGGTGCCGGGCACGTGGAAGTGCAGCTGCCGCCCGAGGATGGACAGCAGCACCATCACCAGCAGCCCGATCATGAACAGCGCCGCCAGGGCGGCGGCGCTGTCGTACAGCAGGTCCAGGGCGCGGCGCACGCGGCGACGATCCGGTGGCGTCGGGGGGAGGCCGCGCCCGCTCGGCTCAGGGCTTGCGGAACGCGTCGACCAGCTGCTGGCCCTCGGGGCCGGCCTTGTCGAGCCACTCCTTGAGCATCGTGTCGCCGACCTTCTTCATGTCGGCCTTGAGCTGCGCCGGAGGCGGCAGGATCTGCATGCCGCCGCCGCGGAGCTTGTCGAGCGTCTCGGTGTTGGCCTTCTTGCTCGCCTCCCAGCCGCGCGCCTCGGCGTCGGCGGCCGCCTTGAGCACGGCCTGCTTCGTCGCCGCGTCGAGCGCGTCGAACGCCGCCTTGTTGACGATGACCGCGTTCTTCGGCAGCCAGGCCTGCGTGTCGTACCAGTGCTTCACGTGCTCGTGCAGCTTGGCGTCCCAGCCGGTGGAGCCGCTGCTCATCATCGACTCGACCACGCCGGTGGCGAAGGCCTGGCTCACCTCGGCCGCCTGGATCGTCACCGGCTGCGCGCCCACCAGCTCGGCGATGCGCGCGGTGGCCGGGCTGTAGGCGCGCCACTTGATGCCCTTGAGGTCGGCCGCCGAGTTGAGCGGCTTCTTCGAGTAGATGCCCTGCGGCGGCCACGGCACCGCGTACAGCAGCATCATCCCCTGCTCGCCGAGCTTCTTGTCCAGCAGCGGCTTCTGCGCCTTGTACAGCTTCATCGACGCGTCGTAGCTGTCGGCCAGGAAGGGGATGCCGTCGGCACCGAAGATCTGCCACTCGTTCTGGAAGTTCACCAGCAGGATCTCGCCGGCCTGCGCCTGGCCGCCTTGCACCGCGCGCTTGATCTCGGGCGCCTTGAACAGCGACGCGTTCGGGTGCACCGTGATCTTGAGCTTGCCGCCGCTGGCCTTCTCGACGTCGGTCGCGAACTGCACCAGGTTCTCGGTGTGGAAGTTGGTGGCCGGATAGGCCGCGGGCAGGTCCCACTTGACCTGCGCCTGCGCCGCTGCGGCGAAGGCGAGCGCGCCGGCGGCCAACGCGACGCGACGGGCGAGACGACGGGCGAGATACATGACGGCTCCTCTCGGTGGGCGATGTCGAAAGGCACGCTAGCCTAGGGCGCCGCCGCCCCGGCGCCCGACCGCGG
>CAZFET010000447.1:0-2459 GCA_964517545.1 uncultured Burkholderiaceae bacterium | reverse complement strand
CTCAAGCCCGTGGTCGAGCCCGACCCGCTGCTCGCGCTGATCCGCGACAAGGCCGTGGCCGAGGCGGGCGCGCCCGCCGGAGCCGGCGCGGCGGCCGGCGGCGGCGCCACGAACTCCGACCGCGCCGCGAGCGAGATGCGCGACGCGCTGGGCGAGTTCATCGGCCGCGTCGACCGCCAGAAGGCGCCCTCGCCCGGCGCGTCGGGCGTGCCGGGCGCACCCGCCACGGCCGCTGCGAAGCCGCCCGTGCCCGCGGCGCTGCAGCGCAAGGTCGACCGGCTCATCATCGTCGCGCTCGACCCCGGGCACGGCGGCGAGGACCCGGGCGCCATCGGGCCGACCGGGCTGCGCGAGAAGGACGTCGTGCTGTCGGTGGCGCTCAAGCTGCGCGACCGTATCAACGCCACGCCGGGGATGCGCGCCATGCTCACGCGCGACGGCGACTACTTCGTGCCGCTGCAGGACCGCGTGCGCAAGGCGCGCCGCGTGCAGGCCGACCTGTTCGTCTCGATCCACGCCGACGCCTTCGTCCGCCCCGAGGCGCGCGGCGCGTCGGTGTTCGCGCTGAGCGAGCGCGGCGCCACCAGCACGATGGCCCGGCTGATGGCCGACAAGGAGAACGCGGCCGACGCCATCGGCGGCGTGAACGTCAAGGCGAAGGACCGCTCGATCATGCGCGCGCTGCTCGACATGAGCACCACCGCGCAGATCAAGGACAGCCTGAAGATCGGCCAGGAAGTGCTCGGCCGGCTCGGTCGCGTGGGCCGCCTCCACAAGCCGCGCGTCGAGCAGGCCGGCTTCGCGGTGCTGAAGGCGCCCGACATCCCGTCGATCCTCGTCGAGACCGCCTTCATCTCCAACCCCGGCGAGGAAGCCAAGCTGCGCGACCCGGCCTACCGCGAAGACCTCGTCGAGGCGCTGCACGACGGCATCCGGCGCTACTTCGCGAAGAACCCGCCCCTCGCGCGCAATCGCGCGCTGTGACGATCCGCGCGGAACCGGGCGTTGCGACGGTCTGCGCGCCATCGCGCGCTGTGACGGTCTGAGCGTTACCGCGCGCGGCGTCCGCCGCCCGTCACGGCGCGGGCGTCGGCGCGGCCGACGCGCGCCGCGCCTTCCAGCCGCCGTAGATCGCGATCAGGCCGGGCACGATGATGAGCACCCAGATGATCTTGTCGAGGTGTTCCTTCACCCACGGGATGTTGCCGAACAGGTAGCCGGCCGTCGTGAGGCTCAGCACCCAGATCAGCGCGCCGATCACGTTGTAGAAGGTGAACTTGGCCCGGCTCATCTCGGCCACGCCGGCCACGAAGGGCGCGAAGGTGCGGATGAATGGCATGAAGCGCGCGAGGATGATCGTGATGCCGCCGTACTTCTCGTAGAAGGCGTGCGCCTGCTCGAACGCGCGCTTGTTGAAGAAGCGGCTGTGCTCCCACTGCCACACGCGCGGGCCGAAATAGCGGCCCACCGAGTAGTTCACCTGGTCGCCGAGGATGGCCGCGCTGATCAGCACGAGCATCGACACCGGCAGGCTCAGCACGCCCAGGCCGCTCAGCGCCCCCACCACGAACAGCAGTGAATCGCCCGGCAGGAACGGCATGACCACGACGCCCGTCTCGGTGAAGACGATCGCGAACAGCAGGCCGTAGACCCAGGTGCCGTAGGCCTGCACGAACTCCAGCAGATGCTGGTCGACGTGCAGGATGAAGTCGATCAGGAAGCGGACGATGTCCATGGCGGGCCGATTATCCCGGGCTCCTAGAATGACCCCGATGAATGCCGTGCTGTCCGCGCGCGCGCGCCGCCCGATCCGTGAACTGCCCGACGAGCTGGTGAGCCAGATCGCGGCCGGCGAGGTCGTCGAGCGCCCGGCCTCGGTGGTGCGCGAGCTGCTCGACAACGCGCTCGACGCGGGCGCCACGTCCGTCACCGTGCGGCTGGCGGCCGGCGGCGTGCGCGGCATCGTGGTCGAGGACGACGGCGCCGGCATCCCGGCCGAGGAACTGCCGCTCGCGCTGAAGCGCCACGCCACCAGCAAGATCGCCTCGCTGGCCGAGCTCGAGTCGGTGGGCACGATGGGCTTTCGCGGCGAGGCGCTCGCGGCCATCGCGTCGGTGGCCGAGCTGTCGATCACCAGCCGCACGCGCGAGGCCGCGCACGCGCTGCGCATCGACGCGGCCAGCGGCGAGGTGTCGCCGGCGGCGCGCGCACCGGGCACCACGGTCGAGGTGCGCGAGCTGTTCTTCTCGACCCCCGCGCGCCGCAAGTTCCTCAAGACCGACGCGGCCGAGCTGGCGCACTGCGTCGAGGCCGTGCGCCGCCACGCGCTCGCGCGGCCCGACGTGGGCTTCGCGGTGTGGCACGACGGCCGGCTGGCCGCGCTGTTGCGCGCGATCGAGTCTGCCGATGCCTCAGTGCGCCGCCTGGCCGACGTGCTGGGCGCCGAGTTCGTCGCCGCG
>CAZFET010000446.1:1707-2476 GCA_964517545.1 uncultured Burkholderiaceae bacterium | reverse complement strand
CTGCTCGCGCTGCGTGAACTGCACGCCCATCAGGTGCGCCAGGGTCGCCAGGAAGCCGAGGTTGAGCAGCACCACCACGCCCACGCCGATGCGCTGCTCGGTGAGGCCTTCGCCGACGTCGTCGGTGCGCTTGGCCAGCGCGCGCTGGCCGTCGGCGGACAGCGTGTCGATCGCGCGCAGCAGATCGTCCATCAGCCGGTTGCCGACGCCGGTACTCACGTGCGCCAGTGCCTGCTCCGGCTGGCGCGCGTCGAGGTAGCCGAGCGTCAGCGCCATCGAGTCGAGTTTCTGCGTCGCCAGTGCGACCACGGTGCGCACCTGCAGGTCCTCGGACGGCTGCCGCTCGCGCGACAGGGCGGCCAGGTCCACCACGGCGCGGCGCGCGCTGTCGGCCGCCGCCCGGTACGGCTCGAGGAAGACGGGATCGCGCGTCAGCAGATGCCCGCGCAGGGCCGACTCGGCGCGCGCGATGTGGAACTTGATCGCGTCGAGCGTGACCAGCACGGCGCGCTGCCCCATCACGTCGGCGCGCGACTGCTGGATGCGCCGGTACGACAGCTCCGACACCGCCAGCACCGTCAGCGAGACGAGCGCGGTCGCCAGCAAGGTGAACAGGACTTTCGGCGGCGCGGCGACGAGCCAGCGCATGCCTCGCGTGCGCGGTGGCGACACGGCGCTCAAGCGGAACCTCCGGACGGCAGAAGGCCCGATTGTGGCGGCGAACACGCGGGCGCGATCCGCGGAAAAGGCGGCCGAATGGACGAGGCCG
>CAZFET010000446.1:0-1607 GCA_964517545.1 uncultured Burkholderiaceae bacterium | reverse complement strand
GATGGACGAGGCCGGATGGACGAGGCCGGATGGACGAGGCCGGATGGACGAGGCCGGATGGACGAGGCCCGATAAAAGGAACGGGGGGTCCGGAGACCCCCCGTTCAACCGAACCGCCCGGTCGTTGGAGGGAGGAGGGAGGACGGGCGGCCGGGGAGCGACGGCGGCGCGCGGGATCACCCGCACACACGCCATGCCTCGAACTTTATCGGCTGGACGCCGTGAAGTCTGTCGGCGGGTTCCTACACGGCGCGTCGATGTGCGGCGAGGCGGCGCTGCAGGAAGTCGAGCCGGTCCTGGCCCCAGAAGATCTCGCCGTCGACCACGTAGCTCGGCGCGCCGAACACGCCGGCGTCGATCGCCGCGCGCGTGTTCGCCTCGTAGCGCTCCTGCACGGCCTGCGATTGCGATTCGTCGAGCCGCTGCGGCGGCAGCTCGCGCTCGCGCAGCAGCGCCGCGAGCGTCGCCTCGTCGGCGATGTTGCGCTCCTCGACCCACACCGCGCGCAGCACGGCGTCGGTGATGTGCATCGCCGCGTCGGCGCCGTCCTTCATCTCGACCGCGGTGATCAGCCGCGCGGCATCGTCGCCGGCCACCGGGAAGAACTTCGGCTCGACGTTGATCGGCGCATGCAGCCACTCGCTGAAGCGACGCAGCTCGAGCAGCCGGTACGCCTGGCGCTGCGGCGCGCGCTTGGACAGCGGCAGGCCGCCGGACACCGGGAACACCTTGCCGCCCAGGTCGACCGGCCGCACGCGGATCGTCGCGCCGGCCGCGCGCGCGACGTCCCAGAAGCGCAGGTGGCCGAGGTAGGTCCAGGGCGACTGCGGCGCGAAGTAGTAGTCGACGACGAGGCTCATGAAGCGGGCTCCGGAAAGGGTCGATGCAGGACCGGCGCGCGGCGGCCCCCTGCGGCCGGGCGGGCCCGTCCGCGAGGCCGGCGCCGCACCCCGCGGGGCGAGTCAATGTAGAGGCTCACGCATGCCCCTGCAACACGAGGGACGCGAGGTGCCGCCCGGTGTGGCTCGCCGCGTGCGCGGCCACCTGCTCGGGCGTGCCGCAGGCGACCACCGTGCCGCCGCCTTCGCCGCCCTCGGGCCCCATGTCGACGATCCAGTCGGCGGTCTTGATCACGTCGAGGTTGTGCTCGATCACGACGATCGTGTTGCCCGCGTCGCGCAGCTGGTGCAGCACCTTCAGCAGCAGGCCGATGTCGTGGAAGTGCAGGCCGGTGGGCGGGCCGTCGCGGTAGTACAGGATGCGCACGGCGGCGCGCCGGGACAGCTCGAGAGAGAGCTGCAAGCGCTGCGCCTCGCCGCCGGACAAGGTGGTCGCGCTCTGCCCGAGCGTGATGTAGCCGAGGCCCACGTCGAGCAGGGTCTGCAGCTTGCGCGCGATGGCCGGCACCGCGCCGAAGAACGCGTGCGCCTCCTCGACCGTCATGTCGAGCACCTGCGCGATGTGGCGGCCCTTGTAGAGCACCTCGAGCGTCTCGCGGTTGTAGCGCCGCCCGTGGCAGACGTCGCACGGCACGTACACGTCGGGCAGGAAGTGCATCTCGACCTTGATGAGGCCGTCGCCCTGGCAGGCCTCGCAGCGTCCGCCGG
>CAZFET010000445.1:1328-2479 GCA_964517545.1 uncultured Burkholderiaceae bacterium | reverse complement strand
CAGCCCGCGCGTCGCGTCGGTGAGCGGCAGCACGTTGAGCACGATCTCGCACGAGGCCAGCAGCTGCTGCAGCGCGTCGGCGCCGTGGTGCGCGTGCACGCCTTCGACCGTCGCGGGCCGCGTGCTCCAGCCGTGCACGCGATAGCCGTTGGCCGCGAGCCGGCGCGCGACCGTGCCGCCCATCTGCCCCAGGCCGAGCACCGCGACCGCCACCTCGTCGGCGCGCCGCTGCGCGTGCGCGCGCCACTCGCGGTCGAGCTGGCGGCGCGCGTACGCGAAGAAGCCGCGATGCAGCGCGAGCACGGCCCACAGCGCCGTCTCCGCCATCGCCGCGTTCATGGCCGGATCGACCATGCGCGCGAGCGGCACGTGCGCAGGCAGGCTCGTGTCGGCCAGCAGCCGCTCGACCCCGGCCCACAGCGACTGCACCAGCTTCAGGTGCGGCAGGCCGGCCAGCGCGCCGGGGGGCGGGTTGGCCACGACGGCGATGTCGATGCCCGCGTCGTCGATGCGTGCGTCGTCGGTGCCCGCGTCGCGGCGCGCGCGCGCATCGAGCCAGCGCTCCTCGGGCAACGCCGCGCGCAGCTCGTCGAGCCAGCGCCGATGCTCGCGCGCGTCGAGGTCGGCGACGAACAGGATCGCGCCCACGTCAGGCCCGCGCGAGCAGATCGAGCAGCATCGACAGCGCGCGCTCGGCCGAGCGGCCGCGCACCGCGGCGCGATCGCCGTCGAGCTGCAGCTGCTGCGCGTGCGGCGCGGCGCCGCGTCGCGCCGCCGCGATCCACACCGTGCCCACCGGCTTGCCCGGCACCGCACCGCCCGGCCCTGCGATGCCGGTGATCGCGACCGCCACGTCGGCACGCGAGCGGGCGAGCGCGCCGGCGGCCATCGCGCAGGCCACCGGCTCGCTGACCGCGCCGTGCGCGGCGATCAGCGCGGCGTCGACGCCGAGCGACTCGGCCTTGGCCTCGTTGGAGTAGGTCACGAAGCCGCGCTCGAACCAGTCGCTCGAGCCGGCCACGCTCGTGCACGCGGCCGCGACCAGCCCGCCAGTGCACGACTCGGCGCTCGCCATGCGCCAGCCGCGCGCGCGCACCGCGTCCGCGCGCCCGCGCCCCGCCGGCCCCAGCGGCGGCAGCCCGTCCAGCGCC
>CAZFET010000445.1:740-1318 GCA_964517545.1 uncultured Burkholderiaceae bacterium | reverse complement strand
AACCGGCCGGGCCGAGGTCGCCGGACATCGCGCCGGAGCCGTCGCCCGGCGCGCGGGCGGGCGCGCCGTCGGCCGCGCCGCGCGGCTTGAACAGCCGGTCGGCCCAACCCACCGGGCCGCGCTTGACCGCGTCGAACGCGCGGAACAGCGCGAACGCCGCGGCCTGCATCGCCAGGCCGGCCGGCGTGACGAACCACAGCACGATCCAGAACGCGACCACCTCGTCCCACACGATGCTGCCGGGGTCGGCCACGCCGAGGTCGCGCGCGCTGCGCGTGCAGGCCCACCAGCCGACGGCGAACGCGGCGGCGATGACGAGCGCCCAGCCGGCGTCGTCGAGCCGCGCCGGCGGCGCGGTGAAGACGAGCTCGTAGTCGTCGCCGCCGGCCAGCGCGAACTCGCGCCGCAGCGCGGCCGGCAGCGCGGCCAGATCGGCGCTGGCCGGCACCGCGTCGGCCTCGACCGTCGCGCCCACGCGCGAACGCGCGAGCACGTGGCCCAGGTCGCCGAGCAGGCCGTCGGACACGTCGATCGCCGCGCTCGCCACGCCGCGCAGCGCGACGCCGAGCGCGACGCGC
>CAZFET010000445.1:0-730 GCA_964517545.1 uncultured Burkholderiaceae bacterium | reverse complement strand
AGCCGACGGCGAACGCGGCGGCGATGACGAGCGCCCAGCCGGCGTCGTCGAGCCAGCGGCCCATCACCACGAACGCGAGCCACGCCCACAAGGTGCCCACCGTGCCGGGCGCGACCGGCGAGAGCCCGGCACCGAAGCCGAGCGCGATCGCGTGCGCGGGGTGCGCGAGCAGGAAGCGCACGCCCGGCCGCAGCACCGTGCGCACGTCGGGCCGCACGCGCGCCGGCTCGTCGATCACCAGCGGCTCGATCGGGTGCGGGTCGGTCACGGTGGAGGCCTCATGCGATGTCCGTGCGCGTCACCTTCGGGTCGTTCGTGCGTCACGTGCGTCTCGCTCGCGACTCACTCGCGAAAGTGGTCGAACGAGCCGAAGCGCTGCGCGAGCGCGCGACCCGCCGCGTCGACCACGCGCAGGCCGGGCTCCGCGTCGATGCGCCCGATGCGCGCGACCGGCACGCGCGCCTCGTCGGCCGCGCGCAGCACCGCGTCGCGCCGCGCCGGCGGCGCGGTGAAGACGAGCTCGTAGTCGTCGCCGCCGGCCAGCGCGAACTCGCGCCGCAGCGCGGCCGGCAGCGCGGCCAGATCGGCGCTGGCCGGCACCGCGTCGGCCTCGACCGTCGCGCCCACGCGCGAACGCGCGAGCACGTGGCCCAGGTCGCCGAGCAGGCCGTCGGACACGTCGATCGCCGCGCTCGCCACGCCGCGCAGCGCGACGCCGAGCGCGACGCGC
>CAZFET010000444.1:0-2483 GCA_964517545.1 uncultured Burkholderiaceae bacterium | reverse complement strand
GGCCGGTGGCGGTGTACTGGAAGAGCATCGACAGCAGTGCCACCCGCGCGGCGGCGATGACGGCCGCGTACAGGTCTTCCTGGTTCCCCAGCACGCCGCCCTGGAACACGCTGTCCATCAGGAACATCGGGTCCTTCGGCAGGCCGACGTCGATCTTGTAGATGTCGCTGCCGAACAAGGTCTGGCCGAAGCCGTCGAGGAAGTAGGTGATGCCCAGGGTGGCCATCAGCAGGGTGATGCCCTCCTGGTTGACCAGCTTGCCCAGCACCAGCCGCTCGATCAGCCAGGCCACGATCACCATCACGAGCATCGCGCCGGCGAAGGCCAGCGTGTTGGCGAGCCACTTGCTCTGGATGCCCGTGAGCTGCGGGATCCACTCGGCGAAGCGCGCCATCGCCAGCGCGGCGAACAGCACCATCGCGCCTTGCGCGAAGTTGAACACGCCGCTCGCCTTGAAGATCAGCACGAAGCCCAGCGCGATCAGCGAATACAGCATGCCGGCCATCAGGCCGCCGATCAGGGTCTCGAGGAAGAATCCCATGGCTACCGGCTCCCCCTCGAAGGCCCGGCGAGGCCGGTGTCGCGGCGGGCGCTCGTCGTGTGCCGTTGCGTCGTGCTCATGTCAGTGCGAAGTTCCGAGGTAGGCCGAGATGACGTCGGGATTGGCACGCACCTCGTCGGGTGCGCCGTCGCCGATCCTGCGACCGTAGTCGAGCACCACCACGCGGTCGCTGATGTCCATGACCACGCCCATGTCGTGCTCGATCAGCACGATGGTCGTGCCGAACTCGTCGTTCACGTCGAGGATGAAGCGGCACATGTCCTGCTTCTCCTCGACGTTCATGCCGGCCATCGGCTCGTCGAGCAGCAGCACCTGCGGCTCCATCGCGAGCGCGCGACCGAGGTCGACGCGTTTTTGCAGGCCGTAGGGCAGGCGGCCGACCGGCGTCTTGCGGTAGGCCTGGATCTCGAGGAAGTCGATGATCCGCTCGACGAAGGCGCGGTGCTCCACCTCCTCGCGCTCGGCCGCGCCGATGCGCAGGGCCTGCTGGAAGAGGTTGGTCTTCATCTTCAGGTTGCGCCCGGTCATGATGTTGTCGAGCACGCTCATGCCCTTGAACAGCGCCAGGTTCTGGAACGTGCGCGCCACGCCCATCTCGGCCACCTGGCGCGAGTTCATGTGCCTGAAGGTCTTGCCGCGAAAGGTGATCGAGCCTTCCTGCGGCTGGTACACGCCGTTGATGCAGTTGAGCATCGAGCTCTTGCCGGCGCCGTTGGGGCCGATGATGGCGCGGATCTCGTGCTCGCGGACGTCGAAGCTGATGTCGGTGAGCGCCTTCACGCCGCCGAAGCGCAGGCTGATGTTGCGGACGTCGAGGATCACCTCGCCGATGCGTCGTTCGGCCATGTCAGCGAGCGCTCCGCTGGTGGGAGATGCGCGGGTGCCGGCTCATCACGCGGCCCTCCGCAGGATGGGGAAGGTCTTCACGTCGACGATCTTCAAGGTCGCCGACACCGTGCCGGTGCGCCCGTCCTCGAACTTCACCTGCGTCTCGATGAACTGCTCGGACTTGCCGCCGTACAGCGCGTCGACCAGCACCCGGTACTTGTCGCCGATGTGGCCGCGGCGCACCTTGCGCGTGCGGGTGAGCTCGCCGTCGTCGGCGTCGAGCTCCTTGTGCAGGATGAGGAAGCGGCTGATCTGGCTGCCCGCGAGCTTCTCGTCGGCGGCGAGGTCGGCGTTGACCTTCTCCACGCACTCGCGCACCAGCTCGTACACCTCGGGCTTCTGCGACAGGTCGGTGTAGCCGGCGTACGGCAGGTTGCGCTTCTCGGCCCAGTTGCCCACGGCCTCGAAGTCGATGTTGATGAACGCGCACACCTTGTCGCGGCGGTCGCCGAAGGCCACCGCCTCCTTGATGTGCGGAAAGAACTTCAGCTTGTTCTCGATGTACTTGGGCGCGAACATCGAGCCGTCGGCCATGCGGCCCACGTCCTTGGCGCGGTCGATGATCTTCAGGTGGCCGCCCGCGTCGAGGAAGCCGGCGTCGCCCGTGCGGTACCAGCCGTCGCCGGTCTTGACCTCGGCGGTGGCCTGCGGGTTCTTGTAGTACTCGCGCAGCAGTCCCGGCGAGCGCACCAGGATCTCGCCCGACTCCTCGAGCTTGATCTCCACGCCCTCGATCGGGATGCCCACCGTGTCGGCCTTGGCCTCGTGGTCGGGCTGCAGGCACACGAACACGGCGGTCTCGGTGGAGCCGTAGAGCTGCTTGAGGTTGATGCCGATCGAGCGGTAGAAGGTGAAAAGGTCGGGCCCGATCGCCTCGCCGGCCGTGTAGGCCACGCGCACGCGCGAGAAGCCCAGCGTGTTGCGCAGCGGGCCGTACACGAACACGTCGCCCAGCCGGTAGCGCAGCCGGTCGGCCCACGACACCGGCTTGCCGTCCATGATGGCCGGGCCCACGCGGCGCGCCACGTCCATG
>CAZFET010000443.1:0-2491 GCA_964517545.1 uncultured Burkholderiaceae bacterium | reverse complement strand
GCTGCTCGCCGGCTGCGGCGGCGGCTTCTTTTTCGGAATCGAGATCGGCGACGACGGGCTCGCGCCGTCGGTGTCGCTGGCCGCCAGCGCGACCAGCGTGCACGCCGGCGACATCGTGCAGCTGGTCGCCGCGGCGAGCGACGAGAACGGCATCGACAACGTGGCCTTCTATCAGCTCGACGCGCTCGGCACGGCCGTCTTGCTCGGCGCCGACGGCGCGTCGCCCTACCAGTGGAGCGTCGCGGTCGGCAGCGCCGCCGGCGGCAGCGTGCGCTTCTTCGCGCGCGCGACCGACGGCAGCGGCGTGCGCGCCGACAGCAACGTGGTCACCGGTAACGTCACGCCATGACCCGGGCGCGCGGCCGGGCGGCAACGGGACTGGAGCGCGCCTCATGGCGCTGAAACTGGAGCGCGCCTCATGGCGCTGAAGCAGGAGCGCGCCTCATGGCGCTGAAGGCCACCATCCACAAGGCGCAGCTGCAGATCGCCGACATGGACCGCGGCGTCTACGGCGAGCGTTCGCTCACGATCGCGCGCCATCCGTCGGAGACCGACGAGCGCATGCTGATGCGCGTGCTGGCCTATGCGCTGCATGCGCCGGCCGACGACGCGCGCGGCGAGCTCGAGCTCGCCAAGAGCCTGTGGGACCCGGACGAGCCCGACCTGTGGCAGCGCGACCTGACGGGCGCGGTGGTGCACTGGATCGAGGTCGGCCAGCCCGACGAGCGCCGCCTCATGAAGGCCAGCGCGCGCGCCGAGGCGGTGACCGTGCTCGCCTACGCGAGCAGCACGCCGGTGTGGTGGGCCGCGCTCGAGGGCCGGCTGATCCGCGCGCCGAAGGTCGCGGTGTGGCAGGTCGAGGCCGCGCAGAGCCAGGCGCTCGCCGCGCTGGTCGAGCGCACGATGCAGTGGCAGGTGACGGTGCAGGACGGCACCGCGTGGATCTCCGACGGCGCGCGCAGCGTGGAGGTCACGCCGCGCGTGCTGCGCGAGCGCAGCGCCTGACGCGCAAGACGGTCACTCAGTCGAGCCAGTCGTCGCCCGGCATGATGCGGCGCATGAACTCGTCGAACAGCGGCACGGTGAAGGCGGTGTCGCCGTGGCTCGGGCTCCAGACCATGCCCTTGGCGATGAGCTGATTGCGCGTGGGCCCGAGCGCGGTCACCTTGCGGCCGAGGCGATCGGCGATGTCGCCGGAGCGGTGCGGCCCGGGGCCCAGGTCGGCCATGGCGCGCAGGTACTTCTTCTCCGCCGGCGTGAGGCGGTCGAAACGCACGCGGAAGAAGCTCTCGTCGAGGGCGGCGACGGTCGAGGCGGTCGCCTTCTTCACGTCGTCCAGGGTGATCGGCGAGGCGGTGGCGGCGTCCCACGAATGCTTGCCCCACTCCTGCAGGAAGTACGGGTAGCCGCGCGTCTGTTCGACGATAGCCTCCACCGCGTCGTCGGCGAAGCGCACGCCGAGCGCCTCCGCCGGCTTGACGATCGCCTGCGCGGCCGCGTCGTGCGGCAGCGGACCGATCTCGGGGAAGTCGAACAGCCGCTCCGAGTAGGACTTGGCCTTGCCCATGCGGCCGCGAAGCTGCGGCAGGCCGGCGCCGACCAGCGCGATCGGCAGACGCCGCTGCGCGCAGCGGTGCAGCGCGGTGATCAGCACCGCCAGCTCCTCCTCGGGCACGTACTGCAGCTCGTCGATGAACATCACCAGCGCCGTGCCGGCCTGCTGCGCGGCGGCGCCGACGGTCTCGAGCAGCGCGGTCAGGTCGTGCTCCAGGTCGCCGTTGTCGGCCAGCCCGGGCTCGGGGTCGAAGTCCAGGCCGACCTCGATGTCGTGGTACTTGACCTTGAGCGCCTTCGCGAAGCCCGCCAGCGCGCGCAGCCCGCGCTGCGCGAAGCTCTTGGCCTGGTCGACGCGGCTGCGCCGCAGCAGAGCCTGCCGCAGCTGCGCCGCCAGCAGCGCCGGCAGCGAACGTCCTTCCGGGGCCTCGATGCGCACGGTGTGCAGGCCGCGCGCCTCGGCGTCGTCGCGCAACAGGTCGAGCAGCACCGTCTTGCCGACCCCGCGCAGGCCGACCAGGATCACGCTCTTGTTCGGCAGGCCGCGGCGCAGGCGCTCGATCGCGACGATCACGTCCTCGCGGAGGCGGTCGCGCCCGGCCAGCTCGGGCGGCGGGGTGCCCGCTCCCGGGGCGTAGGGGTTCGAGACGGGGTCCATGGCGGGATTCTAGGGAGATTAGGCGAATTACGGTGACACGATAATTCGCCTAATCTCCATACAAACAGCTAGCCGGCGCTCCGATCGGCCAGCACCCGCAGGATCTCCTGCCCGTAGGCGTCGAGCTTCTTCGCGCCCACGCCGCTGATGCCGGCCAGCGCGTCGAGCGAGCCGGGGGCGCGGCGCGCCATCTCGGCCAGGGTCGCGTCGTGGAAGATCACGTAGGCCGGCAGCCCGTGCTCGCGCGCGACTTCGCCGCGCCAGGCCTTCAGCGCGGCG
>CAZFET010000442.1:0-2492 GCA_964517545.1 uncultured Burkholderiaceae bacterium | reverse complement strand
CGCCACGCCGGGCGGCGCAGCCGGCGCCACGGGTCGCTCACGGCGCGCGAGCCGCGCGCGCGCGGCGCGAGGTCGAACTGCCGCAGGTTCCACAGCGAGCGCGACGCGAGCAGCGCGCGCTCGCCCGGCGACATGACGACCACCGGCGCGCCGAGCCAGCGCTCGGCCGGCGCGGCCACCGCCGGCGTGGCGCTCCAGCGCGCCACGGCGCGCGGCGTGTCGGGCAGCAGGGCGCGCGCGAACGAGCCCTTGAGCCGCAGGGTCGCCACGCCTTCGGCGCCGGCCCAAGTGAGGGTGACGTCGCCCGCTTCGCCGCCGGGATCGGCCTCGGCGAAGTGGCCGGTCGGCGGCTCGTCGGGCCACGACGACGGCACCACGCGGTCGACGAACACCTTGGCCCGCTCGAGCGCGGCCAGCTCGGCGGCCAGCCACGGCTTGTGCACGGCGGCCACCCACGTCGGCTGGCCGGGCGTGATCTGAGGCGGCAGCGCGAGGTGCACGTGCGCCGGATCGTCGAGCAGCGCGTCCTCGAGCACTCCGACCAGCGCCGCGCGCATGCGCGCGGCCGGCGCGCGCGGCAAGGTGACGCGGTGCCACGCGACGTCGGCGTCGGACAGCACGGCGATCACGCTGTCGGCGCGCGGCAGCAGCGCGGGCGCGGCGCGGCCTTCGGTGCCGACGTTGAGTCCGTCGCGGCTGAGCACGTAGGCGAACTCGGCGCTGGTGCGCTGGGCGGCGGCGTCGGGCAGCGGCCGCGGACGCGGCGGAATGAGCAGGACCAGGGTCGACATGGGGAGGTCGAGGCTACCTGCTTTGACGGGGCGGGGCAACTTCGCAGCCACGCCGATCAAGCACTTGGCGACGCTTGTTGCAGCGGGGCTCGAACCTGCGCCGCGCGCCGGGGTCAGCGGACTTCATCGTGGCGCGCGATGCGCTCGCGGTGCAGCGCGACGACCTCGATGCCGCGCCGCTGCACCAGCGAGCGCTCCTCGAGCACCCGCTCGGCGATGCGCAGCCGCCCGCGCACCTCGAAGTGGCTCGACGCGATGCCCACGCGCTGCGTGTTCAGCGGCGGCAGGCCCGCGGGCAGCAGCACCTGCGCCTCGCCGACGTTGCGCAACGGGTTGCGCTGGCGTGCCTGCACCAGGCGCTCGGCGCTGGCCAGGTCGAGCCCGGGCACCACCGCGGCGATCACCTCGCGCGGCGCCGTGTTCAGGTTCAGCGGCGTCGCACCGGGCAGCAGCGCCACGTACGGCAGCAGGCGCTGCACGGTGTCGGGGTCGACCCCGAGCCAGCCGAGCTGGCGCTCGTCGCGCGGCAGGATCGCGCCGCTGCCCGGCGGGCCGGTGGTCGGCGCGGCCAGCGCGGCGGCCAGGCCGCCGGCGATGCGGTCGGCCACGCCGGGGTCGATCTGCAGCGACTCGCACAGCCGGCGCAGGGTCTCGAGCTCGACCGGCACCACGCGGTTCTGCCCGTCGAGCAGGTTGCGCAGGTTGTAGCGTCCCTGCGCATCGACGATCGAGCCGGCGAGGAAGGCCTCGGGCGCGTCGTCGGTGCGGTCGCGGTCGGCGGCGAGGAAGGTCGACAGCCGCGCCTCGGCCAGCGGTACGGCCCACGGCTCGCCGAGGTGGTCGGCGCCGCCGGTGCGCGCGTCCTCGCGCAGGATGAGGCGCGCCCAGTCGAGCGCGCCGTCGAGGATCCACGCCGACTGCGCGCGCGAGCGTTCGGCGGCCTCGATCTGCACCGCGCGCCACTGCTGCCAGATCATGGCCGACGCCAGCGTCGCGACCAGGGTCACGATGAGCATCGCGGTGAGCAGCGCCGCGCCGCGCTGGCGCTGCGCGGCGCGCGACGGTGGCCGGCGCGTCACGGCGCGTTCTCCAGCGCGACGTCGCGGATGAACGTGGCGCTGGCCACGTCGACGACGATGCGCACGCCGGTGGGGATCTGCGCGCGCGCGTTGGCCTGGCCGCCGGGCGAGCTCTGCGCGTTGCTCCAGGCGTTGCCGCGATAGAAGTAGACCTGCCAGCCGGCCGCGCGCTCGAGCATGCGCAGCTGGCCGGGCTCGTTGCCGAGCAGCTGCTGGCTGGCGAGCCACTGCTGCTGCAGCTCGGCGGCCAGCGTCGTGGGCGGGCCGGCCCAGCGCCACCATGCGCCCGCGCGCAGCGACCACGCCACCACCTGCACGCCCTCGTCGGTGCGACGCGTCAGGCGCACGGTCGCGCCGTCGAAGCCGAGCGGCGGCACGACGCGGCTGTCCTGCAAGGCGCCCAGGTCCTGCTCCCATTGCGCGATCACGGTCTGCAGGCGCAGCGCGCGTTCGAGCTGCTCGCGGCTCGCCTGCTGCGACCGCACGATGGCGTCGATGCCCTGCCAGGCCATCACCGCCATCACGGCCATCACCATCAGCGCGACCAGCACCTCCACCAAGGTGAAGCCGCGCGCGCGACGGGCGGGGCGTCCACACGACCACGGCGCGGCGCCTGTTGCCG
>CAZFET010000441.1:0-2498 GCA_964517545.1 uncultured Burkholderiaceae bacterium | reverse complement strand
TGCTGGAGATGGCCAGCATGGGCAGCAAGGTGCTGCAGATCCGCTCGGTGGAATTCGCCGGCAAGTACCGCGTGCCGACGCGCGTGCTGTCGAGCTTCACCCCCTGGGACATCCCGCTCGACGAGGAAGCGCGTTCGGGCACCCTGATCACGTTCGAGGAAGACGAGAAGATGGAACAGGCGGTCGTGTCGGGCATCGCGTTCAACCGCGACGAGGCCAAGATCAGCATCATGGGCGTGCCCGACAAGCCGGGCATCGCGTTCGCCATCCTCGGGCCGGTGGCCGACGCGAACATCGACGTCGACGTCATCATCCAGAACGTCTCGCACGACGGCAAGACCGACTTCTCGTTCACCGTGCACCGCAACGACTACGCGCGCGCGATGGACCTGCTGAAGGAGAAGGTCGCACCGGTGGTCGGCGCGGCCGGCGTGATCGGCGACCCGAAGATCTGCAAGGTCAGCATCGTCGGCATCGGCATGCGCAGCCACGTGGGCGTGGCCAGCCGCATGTTCCGCACCCTGAGCGAGGAGGGGATCAACATCCAGATGATCACCACCAGCGAGATCAAGACCAGCGTGGTGATCGACGAGAAGTACATGGAGCTGGCGGTACGCGCGCTGCACAAGGCCTTCGACCTCGAGCAGGGTGCTGCGGCATAATCGCGGCCACGGGCCAGGAGCGATGACCGAGAGGCCGAAGGTGCTCCCCTGCTAAGGGAGTATGCGGGCAAAACCTGCATCGAGGGTTCGAATCCCTCTCGCTCCGCCAGCGATGCCTCCAACGCGCGACCGACTCGAGGTCGTTGCGCACGTGCTGCAGCGCTCCGTATACTTTGCCAGCCTGCGCGAAAGCTGAACCAGCCAGGGGAATCGGACCCCGCCGCTCGTAGCCCAAGCGCGGGCTTTCTCGTTGTCGGAGTGCCGCGGCAGTCGGCCCGGCGCCCACACACTCAACCGACCCGGCCCTCGAGACTCAGTGCCTTGCGAGGTCTCGTCGATCGCGAGCGGCCGCACCACGAGCATCGGCTGGGCGGCGTGGCGCCGCCTTCGTCGTGCGGGCGGACGATCCTAGAATCTCCGCGCTGCCCGTGAAGTCCCGGAAAGTCGCGACGGGACGGGTGGTCGACACGGCATCGCGCCCTCTGTCGATCGTCGTATGCCGGACATACTCGCGCGCACCGGCCGGGCAGCACCTTTGCAAGCGCGACTGCAGCGCCACGGGCCGGTACGCAGCGGGCGACGTTGCCGCACGCGGTGTCGCGGGCACACCCCAATGCTTCGGAGCTCTCTCGCGCCGCAGTGTCTTTCTACGATGCGGCGCGATGCGACACGCCAGCCCACCCCAGGCTCCATCGCCTTCACCGCGCTTCGCCTCGCCGCACCTCGGCGAGGATCGCTTTCGCGAGTTCCAGCACCGACAGCGGCGCCGATCCTTCGGCCTTGTTGTTGATCGTCACGAACGCGCGCCAGCCGGCGGCGAGGGTCGCGACGATGATGCGGGCCAGTTCCTCGCGCGTCGGCGGGTCCGGGGCCTGCAGGGTGTCGAAGGGTTCGAACTGGTTCTTCGCCGCCTCGTACTTCAGGCCGCGCTGCAGGTTCCATCGGCACACGAGGTCGCCGGGCCACAGGGCGCGGAGCATCGGGAGTTGGTCGACCAGCGCCGGCATCCGGTCGTGCAACCCGGCGCAGTAGCGCACCCGATGCGCCTTCAGCGACCTTGCCAGAGCAGGCGTGAGCGCCGCTGCGTCGCGCAGTTCCAGCGCGACCTGCACCGACGGTGGAAGCTCGGGAACGACCGCGCGCCACAGGGCTTCGAGCTTCTCGATGAACTCGCCCGGCGCATCGAGCCAGCGCGCCGGCAGCGGCGAGAGCTGGAACACGAGCACGCCGAGCTTGTCGCCCAGGCCGCGGACCGCAGGGCGCACGCACAGCTCCACGGCTGCCGCCGGGTCGAGGAACTGCGGGTTGGGCAGCACGGCGCGGCCCGCGCCCGGTTCGCGGATCACGGCGTCCGTGACCAGCGCCGCAGCCTTGACGACGAAGCGGAACGCCGGCGGCACCTGCGCCGCGAGCGACGCGTAGGTCGTCTCGTCGACCGGCCGATAGAAGCTGCGATCGAGGCTCACCGCGTTGAGCAGCGGATGCTGCGCGTATGCGCCGAGGCCGCGCCGCGACAGCACCGACTCGGAGTGATCGCCGGCCCAGACCAATCCTTTCCACCCAGGGAAGTACCACGACGAGGTGCCAAGGAAGAGCCGGCCGCCGAATCGCGCACCCAGTTCCCGCGAAAGCTCGAGCACGTCGGCAGCGGGCTCGGCCGCGACCACGCCGCGGCCGGACGCGACCGGCTTCGCGCGCGCCGCAGGCGCGTCGCGGGTCGAATCGTCGTCGTCGAACAGCCCGGGCTGCGGCATCGTGCGTGCGTCGTGAAGATCAGGTCATGGCGCGCGGCCGTGCACGCGGCTTCGCGCGGCGCGCGCGCACGCCCGACCCGGC
>CAZFET010000440.1:0-2515 GCA_964517545.1 uncultured Burkholderiaceae bacterium | reverse complement strand
CGCGCTCGGCCTCGTCGGAGAACAGCACGGCGTCGCCGTCGAAGGCGATGCGCACCTCGAACGGATGCGCGTCGGACGCGCGCGCCGACTGCGGGTACACGCGCGCCGCGGGCACGCCGGCGTCGAGCGCCGAGCGCACGTCGGCGTCGTTGGCCGAGAGGAACAGGTTGGCCGCCAGCGGCTTGAGATAGCGCCACGGCGACTGCCCGCGCGTGAACACGCCGCGCTCGATGGGCAGGCCGAAGTGCTGGCACGAGCGGAACACGCGCATGCCCGAGACGGGGTCGTTGCGCGACAGGATCACCACCTCGACGCGCTGCGACCCGGGGCCGCTGCCGTTGAACGCAAGCAGCTTGTTGACCAGCGAGAACGCCACGCCGGGCCGCGCGGGCTGCTCCAGCCGCTGCAGCTGCAGCTGCATGTAGGCGCGGTCGTCCTCGGCCTCGAACAGCCGGTTCTCCTCCTCGAAGTCGAACAGCGCGCGCGACGAGATCGCGACGACGAGCTTGCCTTCGAGCGAGACGGGCATGCGGGCGATGATATCGACGCGCCTCGGTCGGCGCGCCGCGCGGCGGCGTTCACGCCGCGGCGGCCCGGCCCGCGCCGCGCGGCCGGCCTGCGCTACTGCACGAAGCCGATCGGCGCGCGCTTGTGCGACGGCGCCGGCAGGTCGCGCTCTTCCACCGTGCCGCGGCCGTCGAGCTTGGCGTTGCCGAAGGCGGTCATCCAGGCGCGGCGCATCTCGCGCGGGGCCATCTCGCTCATGCGGTCGAGCACCGCCGGCGTGGGCTCGTCGTCGAACTGCCGTCCCCAGTCGTGCGCGGCGCGGATGCCGGCGTACAGCCGCCGCGCGATGCCGCGCGCGGCGTCGGGGTCGGGCGCCTGCACCTCGTAGACGTTCATGCGGTTGAGGATCGGCTCGGGGATCGCGCGCTCGTCGTTGGCGGTGGCCACCCAGATGACCTGGCTGGCGTCGATGGCGACCTCGGCGAACTCGTCGGTGAAGGTGTGCGCGGTGTCGAACTCCAGCAGGCTGTACAGCGAGCCCAGCGGGTCGTAGGCGTGCTCGCCGCCGGCCTTGTCGATCTCGTCGATCACCATCACCGGGTTCGCGTACTGGCCGTCGACCAGGGTCTCGAACACCTTGCCGGGGCGCGCGCCCTTCCACTGGCTCGACGCGCCCGACAGCACCCAGCCGGCGGTGAGCGAGCTCATCGACACGAAGCCCATGCCGGTGCCCAGCAGCCGCGCCAGCTCGCGCGCGAAGTGCGTCTTGCCGACCCCCGGGGCGCCGAGCAGCAGCAGCGGCGTGATCTCCAGCGCGTCGCGGCTGTCCTGGCACAGCGCGAGCTGCCGCCGCACGTCGTCGAGCACTTCGGCGAAGTTGGGCAGCTCGTCGTAGAGGTGGTCCATCGCGGGCACGCCCGAGGGCTTGACCTGGAAGCGCTCGGGGCCCTTCTCGAGCATGCGCTCGTAGGTGGCGCGCAGGCTCTCGTGCTCTTTCGGCGGCAGCTTGCCGAGCCGCCGCTCGACTTCCTCGCAGCGGTAGACGCTGCGCATCTGCGCGATCGGGATGCCGCCGCGCGAGACGGGAACGAGTTCCTTCGATGCGCTCATGGGAACCTCCTGCGTACCCACTCCATAGTTTCGATTGAAGCCAAGCATGCCACGGGCGCTGCGCTGATCAACACCCGGAAGACACCGCAGTTCCGGGGGAGTTCCTTGCAAGAGCCGGGCCGGCCGGCGCGGCCGGGCGTGACGGAATGCGGCCGCGCGGCCGCCGTGCGGGCTCAGCGGGCCCAGGTGTTGAGCTGGATGATCGGCAGCAGCACCGCCAGCACGATCAGCATGACCACCACGCCCATCGCGACGATGAGCAGCGGCTCCAGCACGGTGGCGGTGGCCATGGCGCGGCGCTGCACCTCGGCGCCGAGCTGGCGCGCGGCGCGCTCGAGCATCTCGGGCAGGCGGCCGGTCTGCTCGCCCAGCCGCGCGAACATCGCCAGCAGGCCCGGAAAGCGCTTCTTGGCCGCCAGCGCCGACGCCAGCGGCGCGCCTTCGCGCACCTGCACCAGCGCGTCGAGCGCGTCGGCGCGCAGCGCGCGGTTGTTCAGGGTCTCGGCGGCGGCCTGCAGCGCCTTGAGGATCGGCACGCCGGCGCCGGCCAGCATGGCCAGGGTGCCCGAGAAGCGCGCCGCGTTGTAGCCGCGCGCCAGCCGCCCGACCAGCGGCAGCCCGAGCCAGCCGGCGTCGAAGCGCTCGCGGAACGCGTCGTGGCGCAGCGACAGCGCGAGCATGCCGCCGCCGGCCGCGAGCGCGAGCAGCAGCAGCCAGCCCCAGCCGCGCACGAAGCCGCTGATCGCAAGCATGGCGGTCGTGAGGAAGGGCAGCGCGCGCTTGCTGCCGGCGAACACCTGCGCGACCTGCGGCACGACGTAGGTGACGAGGAAGACCACGATCACCACCGCCACCAGCGCGCCGAACCAGACGAGGTCAATGCCCATGCCCTTCACGA
>CAZFET010000439.1:0-2543 GCA_964517545.1 uncultured Burkholderiaceae bacterium | reverse complement strand
GGCGCCGGCGGACTCCAGCGCGCGAAGTGCTCGCGGTTGCGCCGTTCGTCGTCGAGCGCGGCCGGCGCCAGCGCCTCGTGCGAGGCCACCAGGCGCAGCCGCGTGGTCTCGATCGTGGTGCGCGGAGGCTCGCTCGCCGGCTCGCTCATGCGGCAGATTGTGGCGCGGCGCGCACCCGATGCCCGCCGCACGGGCCGAGCGATCGCCCGACGATCCGGCCGCGCTCAGCCCGACGCAGGCGCCAGCGCCGCGGCCAGCGCGGCGGCCCGCGGCCCGAACGCGTACACGTCCATGCCGAGGCTGCCGTGGGTCACGCTGTCGTGCAGCCGCAGCGGCGCGTGGTCGCGCCCGCCGGCGCCGGCGGCCACGTACCACGGCAGCAGGTGCTCGTCGGTCGGGTGCATGTCGACCGCGTGCGGCGCGCGCGCGCGGTAGTCGAACAGCGCGTCCCAGTCGCGTGCCGCGCTGCGCCCGGCCATCCACGCGCGGAAGGCCGCGCTCTCGGCGATCTCGGGCAGGGCCGGCGGCGCGTCGTGGAACTGCATCGTCTGCGCCACGCGGCGCAGGTTGTGCGTGATGCTGCCGGTGCCGAGCACCAGCACGCCCTCGTCGGCCAGCGACGCGAGCGCCTGGCCGAACGCGAACTGCGCGGCCGGCGGGTCCATCGGCCGCATTGCCACCGGCACCACGGGCACGTCGGCGCCGGGCCACGCGTACATCAGCGCGGTCCAGATGCCGTGGTCGAGGCCGCCTTGCGGCAGCACCGGCGCATCCAGCCCGGCGGCGGCGAGGCGCTCGCCGATGCGCTGCGCCAGCGCCGGGTCGCCGGGCGCGTCGTAGCGCACGCGGTACAGCGCCTCGGGGAAGCCGCCGAAGTCGTGGACGGTCTCGTGGCGCGGCGCGCCCAGCACCGCATGCACCCGCGCCAGCGTGTGCGCGGACACCGCCACGATGGCGCGCGGCCGCGCGAACGCGGCCTCGAGCGCCGGCCCGAGGCGTGCGAGGAAGGCGCCGGCCGCGCCGGGCTGCAGCGCGATCATCGGCGAGCCGTGCGAGACGAAGATCGGCGGCAGCGGGCGGGACGTCGTGTTCATGGTGTCGTCATTGGAGCACCGGCCGGGCGTGCCGTCGTTCGAGCCGATTGACCGCAGCGTTCGGTCCGGTGAAGCGCCCGGTGTATCGTGCACCGATGACCCGCAGCGCCGCACCTGCCGCCGTACCGGCATCCGCTTCCGCAGCCTCCGCATCGGCGGCGTCGCGCCGGCCCTCGCCGCTGCGGCTCGCCTGGACCCAGCTCGGGCGCGACTTCCGCGCCGGCGAGCTGCGCCTGCTGGTGGTGGCCGTGATGCTGGCGGTCGCGGCGCTCACCGCGGTGGGCTTCTTCGCCGACCGGCTGAACGGCGCGCTGGCGCGCGACGCGCGCGCGCTGCTCGGCGGCGACGCCCTGGTCGCGAGCGACCAGCCGACCCCGGCCGCGTTCGTCGAGCGCGCGCGCGCGCTCGGCCTGGCGACGGCCACGACCACCGGCTTTCCGAGCATGGCCCGCGCCCCCGACGACAAGGGCGGCGCGACGCGGCTCGTCGCCGTCAAGGCCGTCAGCGACGGCTACCAGCTGCGCGGCAGCCTGCGCGTGGCCGCCGCGCCCGGCGGCGCCGAGCGCGACGCGACGCGCGCGCCGCAGCCGGGCACGGTGTGGGTGGACGCGGCCGTGCTCGATGCGCTGAACCTCGCGATCGGCGACACCTTGCTGCTCGGCGACGCCGCGCTGCGCATCGCCGCCGTCATCGTGATCGAGCCCGACCGCGGCGCCGGCTTCGTCAACTTCGCGCCGCGGGTGATGCTGCACGAGTCGGACCTCGCGGCCACGCACCTGATCCAGCCGGCCAGCCGCGTGACCTACCGCCTCGCGGTGGCCGGCGACGGCGCCGCGGCCGCGCGCGTGGGCGAGTTCGTGCGCTGGGCCGACAGCCAGATCAAGGCCGGCGCGTGGCGCGGCGTGCGCGTCGAGTCGCTCGAGTCCGGCCGGCCCGAGATGCGGCAGACGCTCGACCGCGCCGAGAAATTCCTCAACCTGGTGGCGCTGCTGTCGGCGCTGCTCGCCGCGGTGGCGGTGGGCATCGCGTCGCGCGACTTCGCCGACCGCCATCTCGACGACTGCGCGATGCTGCGCGTGCTGGGCAGCTCGCAGCGCTCGATCGCCACGTCCTACTTCTTCGAGTTCGGCATCGTCGGCCTGCTGGCCAGCGCGGCCGGCGTGCTGCTCGGTTTCGGCGTGCACTACGTGTTCGTGTGGCTGCTCGCCGGGCTGGTCAACAGCAGCCTGCCGGCGGCCAGCGCGTGGCCGGCGCTGTTCGGCCTGGGCGTGGGCATGACCCTGCTGCTCGGCTTCGGGCTGCCGCCGGTGCTGCAGCTCGCGCGCGTGCCGGCGCTGCGCGTGATCCGGCGCGACGTGGGCGCCCTCAAGCCGGCGTCGATCGCGGTGCTGGCGGCCGGCACGCTCGTCGAAGGCCGCGTCAGCAGCCTGCGCAAGGTGGACTGGGGCT
>CAZFET010000438.1:617-2556 GCA_964517545.1 uncultured Burkholderiaceae bacterium | reverse complement strand
TATCGCGGGCGCGAGGTGGCAGCCAAGATGCGCGAGATCATCCCGCGCCAGATGTACGACGTCGCCATCCAGGCCGCCATCGGCGCCAACATCATCGCGCGCGAGAACATCAAGGCGCTGCGCAAGAACGTGCTGGCAAAATGCTACGGTGGCGACATCACCCGCAAGCGCAAGCTGCTCGAGAAGCAGAAGGCCGGCAAGAAGCGCATGAAGCAGATCGGAACCGTCGAGGTGCCCCAAGAGGCGTTTCTGGCCATCCTGCAGGTGGACGATTGAGCCCGACGATGAGCTCGCTGACCGGGCTGCTGTTCGGTGCGCTGGTCGTCTACCTCGGCGGCTGGTTCCTCGGCCACTGGACGGGCAACTTCTCGCTGCTGCTGTTCGTGCTGACGGTCGTGACCCTGGCGTACTGGCTGGCCGAGCGCCTGCACTTCCGGCCGGCGCGCGAGGCGGCCGCCGCGGCGCTCGAGGCGCAGCACGCGCAGCGGCGCGCCGAACTGGCCCGGCGCGGCATCCAGCAGGTCGACGGCGACGTGGCCGCGGCGCGCGAGCGCATCCTGGCGCAGCCGTGGTGGCTCGACTGGACGGCCGGGCTGTTCCCGGTGATCCTCATCGTGTTCCTGCTGCGCTCGTTCCTGTTCGAGCCGTTCCGCATCCCGTCGGGCTCGATGGTGCCGACCTTGCTCGTCGGCGACCTGATCCTGGTGAACAAGTACCACTACGGGATCCGCCTGCCGGTGATCAACCGCAAGATCGTCGCCAACCACGATCCCGCGCGCGGCGACGTCATGGTGTTCCGCTTTCCGCAGAACCCGAGCATCGACTACATCAAGCGCGTCGTCGGCGTGCCCGGCGACGAGGTCGCCTACCTCAACCAGCGCCTGTCGATCAACGGCCAGCCGGTCACCGTCACGCGCGACGGCGAGTACTACGACGAGGACACCTTGCGCTACCTGCCGCACTTCCGGGAGAAGCTCGGGGCCGTCGAGCACCGCATCCTGGTCGATCCGCAGCGCACGCCGTTCTACGGCTCGGGCAATACGCCCTTCCCGCACCGAGACAACTGCCGCTACAGTGCGCAGGGCGTGGTCTGCAAGGTGCCGCCGGGCCATTACTTCATGATGGGCGACAACCGCGACAACTCCGAAGACTCGCGCTTCTGGGGTTTCGTGCCGGACGAGAACATCGTCGGGCGGGCCTTCCTGGTCTGGATGAATTTCGGCAACTTCAGCCGCATCGGCCGCTTCCAGTGACGGCCCGGGCGGCGCAACCGTGGGAGTCGAGGGCATGACGGGACAGCAGGCGGCATCGCGCCGCGCGCAGCGCGGCATCACCTTGATCGGGCTCGTGCTGTGGGCGGTGGTCATCGTGTCGGTGGTGCTGGTGGCGCTGCGCGTGTTCCCCACCGTCAACGAGTACTGGACCATCCTGCGTGCCGTCAACAAGATCGCGCAGGACAGTCCGGCGACGGTGCAGGAAGTGCGCAACGCGTTCGACAAGCAGAAGGAGATCGAGTACTCCATCTCCAGCATCGAGGGCAAGGACCTGATCGTCACCAAGGAGAACGAGCGCCTGGTGATCCGCTTCGAGTACGACAAGGAAGTGGAACTCTTCCCGCCGGTGTACCTTCTGATCAAGTACCGCGGCGAGGGCAAGGCTCCGCCGCGCTGACCGGCCCGGTCTTCCGTTGCCCGGCTCCCCGACCTCCCGGACACCCGACGTTGGACGCCTCGCTCGAATCGCTGCAGCAGCGCCTCGGCTACCGCTTCCGGCAGCCGCGCCTGCTGGTGCGCGCGCTGACGCACCGCAGTGCCGGCGCCGACCACAACGAGCGCCTCGAGTTCCTCGGCGACGCGGTGCTGGGGCTCGTCTTGAGCGACCTCTTGATCGAGCGGTACCCGGACTGCAACGAAGGGCAGTTGTCGAAGTTCCGCGCCTC
>CAZFET010000438.1:0-607 GCA_964517545.1 uncultured Burkholderiaceae bacterium | reverse complement strand
CTGAGCGCGGCCATCTCCGGCATGCTGTACGAGCGCTTCGCCGGCTCCGACGAAGGTGACCTCACCCGCGTGCGCGCGCACCTCGTGCGCGAGGACAGCCTGTACCGCGTGGCGCTGTCGCTCGGCATCCCCGACGCCTTGCGCCTGTCCGAGGGCGAGGCACGAGGCGGCGGCGCGCTGCGCGCGTCGATCCTGGCCGATGCGCTCGAGGCGCTGATCGGCGCCGTCTCGGTCGACGGCGGCTACGACGCTGCGCAGGCGCTGGTGTGCGGCGAGGTGATCGCCACGACCGAGATCGACAGCTGGACCAAGGACGCCAAGACCGAACTGCAGGAGTGGCTGCAGGCGCGCAAGCTGGCCGTGCCGTCGTACCGCATCGTCGCCACCAGGGGTCAGGCGCACGCGCAGACCTTCGAGGTCGAGTGCGCGGTGCCGGTGCTCGGCCTGGCCGAGACCGGCGAGGGCCGGTCGCGCCGCGCCGCCGAGCAGTTGATCGAACGCGACATCGTCAACATGGGCAATCAGGCCGCCATCCGCATGTTGGACGAGCGGATTGCTGAATCTCGGCAGGGACTTGCGCGCATGGCTCCCGACGGCGATTTACGCA
>CAZFET010000437.1:0-2557 GCA_964517545.1 uncultured Burkholderiaceae bacterium | reverse complement strand
GCATCGCCGGCGGCAGCGGCATCACGCCGATCCTCTCGATCATGAAGACGGTGCTCGGCCGCGAGCCGAAGTCGCGCTTCACGTTGATCTACGGCAACCGCTCGCAGCGCTCCACCATGTTCAAGGAGGAGATCGAGGACCTGAAGAACCGCTACCTCACGCGGCTGGTCCTGCACCACGTGTTCTCCGACGAGCACACCGACGCGCCGCTGAACATGGGCGTGATGAACCGCGAGAAGATCGGCCAGTTCCTCGCCAGCGTGGTGCCCGCGGCCGGCATCGACCACGCCTACGTGTGCGGCCCCTACCAGATGAACGACGAGGCCGAGGCCGCGCTGCTGGCCGCCGGCGTGCCCGAGGACCGCATCCACATCGAGCGCTTCGGCGTCGCGCCGCAGGACGGCGCCCCGGTGGGCGCGGTGATGCACGAGACGAAGCCGGGCGACGCCGAACGCGCGAAGGTGGTGATCGTGCGCGACGGCATCCGCCGCGAGATCGACTTCCGCAAGGACGACCCGAGCATCCTCGACGCCGCGTCGGCCGCCGGCCTCGAGGTGCCGTACTCGTGCACGTCGGGCGTGTGCGGCACCTGCCGCGCCCGGCTGATCGAGGGCCAGGTGCGCATGGACCGCAACTTCGCGCTCGAGAAGAACGAGGTCGCCGCCGGCTTCGTGCTCACCTGCCAGGCGCACCCGCTGACCGAGCGCGTGGTGCTGTCGTTCGACGAGCGCTGAGCGCCGGAGCCGCCCGATGCCGCGCGGACGCGCCGCCACCTACGACACGCAGCGCGAGGCCATCCTGGCGCAGGCCGCGCTGCTGTTCGCGCAGCGCGGCTACGCCGGCACCTCGATGAACGAGGTGGCCGAGGCCTGCGGCATCAGCAAGCCCGCGCTGTACCACTACGTGCGCGACAAGGACGAGCTGCTCGCCGAGATCGTCAACGACCACGTGTCGCGGCTGGAGGCGCTGGTGGCCGAGGTGCAGGCCGAGCGGCTGGCGCCCGAGGCGCACCTGCGCCGGCTGATCCGGCGCTTCGTCGAGCAGTACGCCGACGCCCAGGCCAGCCACCGCGTGCTGACCGAGGACGTGCGCTTCCTGCCCGAGGCCGACCGCGAGCAGGTGCTGGCCGCGCAGCGGCGCGTGGTCGCCGCCTTCGCCGACGCGATCGAGCGCGTCAAGCCCGGCGCCGCCGCCGCGAAGCTGCACAAGCCGCTGGCGATGCTGCTGTTCGGCATGATCAACTGGATGTTCACCTGGCTGCGGCCCGACGGCCCGTTCACCCACGAGGCGATGGCACCGGTCGTGGCCGACCTGTTCTTCGGCGGCCTCGGCGCCGTGCAGGCGCCACAGCGCGCGCCGAAGCCGCGACGGCGCCAGCCCGCGCCGCTATCGTCCTGATCCCGAGAGCCCCTTCCCCACCCAAGTCCTCGACAAGGAGACCGTCCGCATGAAGTTCGCCCGTTCGCTCTCGCTGGCCCTGGCGGCCGCCGCCACGGCGCTCGCCGCACAGGCCCAGATCAACGTCGGCGTCACCGTCTCGGCCACCGGCCCGGCGGCGTCGCTCGGCATTCCCGAGAAGAACACCTTCGCGCTGATGCCGCAGACCATCTCCGGCCAGAAGGTCAACTACATCGTGCTCGACGACGCGTCGGACACCACGAAGGCGGTCGAGAACACGCGCAAGCTGATCACCGAGAACAAGGTCGACATCGTGATCGGCTCGACCACGACGCCCAACTCGCTGGCGATGATCGACGTGGTGGCCGAGGCGCAGGTGCCGATGATCTCGATGGCGGCCAGCGCGCGCATCGTCGAGCCGGTCGACGCGAAGAAGCGCTGGGTGTTCAAGACGCCGCAGAACGACATCATGATGTCCTTGGCGATCGTCGCGCACATGGCCGACAACGGCGTCAAGACGGTCGGCTTCATCGGCTTCGCCGACGCCTACGGCGAAGGCTGGTACGGCGAGTTCAGCAAGGCCGCCGCCATCAAGGGCCTGCAGATCGTGGCCAACGAGCGCTACGCGCGCACCGACACGTCGGTCACCGCGCAGGTGCTCAAGATCATGGCCGCCAAGCCCGACGCGGTGCTGATCGCGGGCTCGGGCACGCCGGCCGCGCTGCCGCAGCGCACGCTCAAGGAGCGCGGCTACACCGGCAAGTACTACCAGACGCACGGCGTGGCCAACAACGACTTCCTGCGCGTGGGCGGCAAGGACGTCGACGGCACCTTCCTGCCCGCCGGCCCGGTGCTGGTGGCCGACCAGCTGCCGGCCAGCCACCCGGTGCGCAAGAGCGCGCTCGAGTACATCAACAAGTACGAGGCGGCGCACGGCAAGGGGTCGGTGTCGACCTTCGGCGCGCACGCCTGGGACGCCGGCCTGCTGATGGCCGCCGCCGTGCCCGCGGCGCTGAAGAAGGCGCAGCCCGGCACGCCGGCCTTCCGCGCCGCGCTGCGCGACGCGCTGGAGCAGGTGCGCGAGCTGCCCGGCGCGCACGGCATCTTCAACATGTCGCCCAACGACCACCTCGGTCTCGATCAGCGCGCGCGCGTGATG
>CAZFET010000436.1:0-2569 GCA_964517545.1 uncultured Burkholderiaceae bacterium | reverse complement strand
TCCCGGCGTGCAATCCCTTCGTCGACGGCTGCGTGTCGATCAGCCGCGCGGCGCGGCACGACCTGCCGAACATCCTGTTCCGCGCGCTGCTGCTGCCGGCTGCGGTGCTGCAGGCGGCGACGTGGATGCTGTGCCCCGCGTGGCTGCGCTCGATCGGCGGCGCGCCCGATCGCACGCTGAAGCTCGTGCCGCCGCTCGGCGCGGCGGCGGCCGTGTTCCTGGTGCTGTACGGCACCTTCCTCGGCACCGAAGGCGACGGCTACCGCTGGATGCGCCGCTACGGCGTGGTCTTCTACTTCGGCTTCACCTGCATCTGCATGCTGGCAGTGGCCGGCGGCATGCATCGGCTGGTGCGGCGGCGGCCGCACGAGCGCTGGATCGGCCGCGCGCTGGTCGGGCTGTGCCTCGCGCTGCCGCTGCTCGGTCTGGCGCACGTGCTGCTGCCGCTGGTGCTCGACCGCCCGGCGATGAAGGACGTGCTGGAGAACGTGACCGAGTGGTGGGGCGGTGCGATCTTCACGGCGTTCTTCTTCTGCGTCGCGTGGGGCTGGCGCTCGACGCGCTTCGGCGCCCGACTCGACGGCGGCACCGGCTGATCAGCCCGCGTTCGCCGCACCGCCCGCGCGCGCCGCACCGCCTGCACAGCCGAGCCACGCGGCGCCGCGCACGCCCGACGCGTCGCCGTGCGCGGCCGGCGCCAGCCGCGTGCGGACCGGATCGCTCGCGCCCGCGCTGAACACGTGCGTGCCCCACAGCCGGGGCACGTTCGCGTACAGCCGGCCGATCTTCGACAGGCCGCCCGCGACCACGACGACGTGCGGATCGAGCAGGTTGATCACGTGCGCCAGCGCGCGGGCGAGGCGCGACTCCCAGCGCGCGAGCGTCGCATCGCAGGCCGGGTCGCCTGCGGCGGCGCGCCGCGCGATCTGCTCGGCCGAGCGCTCGGCGCCACCGTGCGCCGCGTGATCGCGCACCACCGCCGGTCCGCTCAGCCAGGTCTCGATGCAGCCGCGTTGACCGCAGTAGCACGGCGTCGGCATCTCGTCGTCGCCGGCCCAGGGCAGCGGGTTGTGGCCCCATTCGCCGGCCAGGCCGTTGGGGCCTTGCAGCACGCGGCCGTGCACCGCGATGCCGGCGCCGACGCCGGTGCCCAGGATCACCGCGAACACGACCGGCGCTCCGGCGCCGGCGCCGTCGGTCGCTTCCGACAGCGCGAGGCAGTCGGCGTCGTTGGCGATGCGCACCGGCCGCCCGAGCAGCCGCTCGACGTCGCGCTGCACGGGACGCCCGTTGAGGCAGGTGGAGTTGGCGTTCTTCAGCAGGCCATGGCCCGCGAGGCTGCCCGGCGTGCCGAGCCCGACGCTGCAGCCGGTGAGTCCGGTGTCGCGCTCCGCGTCGTCGACGAGCTGCGCGACGGCTCGCAAGGTGGCCTCGTAGTCGCCGGCCGGGGTGGGGATCCGGCGCCGCCAGCGTTCGGTGCCGGCGGTGTCGAGGACGAGCGCTTCGATCTTGGTGCCGCCGAGGTCGATGCCGATGGCGGCGGGCGGGGTGTTCATCGCGCGCAGCCTAGCAGGCTGCGCGCCGGGTGAAGGTCGATCGGGCGTGGACGATCAGATGCGCGAAGCGTCGCGCTGGCCGACCACGACCACGCGCTCCAGCGACGGCGTGTCGGCCGACACGGCCACCGCCGCCGGTTCGGCCAGCGCGTCGACCGCGGGGGCAGGCGACTGCACCGCGGCCGCGACCGCGATGAACAGCACGGCGGCGAACGAGGCGCTGAAGAGGAGGCGGTCGAAGCTCATGGTGTTCTCCTGGGGCGGGTTCGGGTTCGTGATGGCCCGAACTCTAGGCACCGGCAGGAGGGCTCGAAAGCCGCGTGCGACGAACTGCGCAAAGGCCGCGACCAGCCGCAGGCAGGGCGGATGAAGCGTGCGCGGCGAAGGGCGAATGGCAGGCGCGGCGACCCGGGGCAGCGCTCAGACCGGCTGCGTGCGCGCCTCGAGCCAGGCCCGCGCGTCGCCCGACAGCCGCGGTGCCAGCCGCTCGCGCACCGTGGCGTGGTACGCGTTCAGCCAGGCCAGCTCGTCGGCGCGCAGCAGCGACCGATCGAGCAGCCGCGTGTCGATCGGGCACAGGGTCAGGGTCTCGAACTGCAGCATCTCGCCGAAGGCGCCTTGCTCGGGCGACTCGAACGGCACGTTAAGCACCAGGTTCTCGATGCGGATGCCCCAGCGACCCTCGCGGTACAACCCGGGCTCGATCGACGTGATCATGCCCGGCTCCATCGCCATGGCCGGCTCGGGCACGGCGCGGCTGATGGTCTGCGGCCCCTCGTGCACGTTGAGGAAGTAGCCCACGCCGTGGCCGGTGCCGTGGCCGAAGTCGAGGCCGTGCTCCCACAGCGGCGCGCGCGCGATCGCATCGAGCATCGGCCCCGGCGTGCCGCGCGGGAAGCGCGTGCGCGACAGCGCCATCGTGCCCTTGAGCACGAGGGTGTAGTCGCGCTTCATCGCGTCGGACACGCGACCGACCGGCCACACGCGCGTGATGTCGGTGGTGCCGCCGAGGT
>CAZFET010000435.1:0-2569 GCA_964517545.1 uncultured Burkholderiaceae bacterium | reverse complement strand
GCGCGGCGATGGGCTTCCGCGTCGCTGAAACCCTCGCGCGCCTGCGCGGCCCGCTGGAGCTGCGCGCGGCGCTGCTCGCGCTGCTGCTCACGCCCGGTGCGCGGCGCGAGATCCGCGCCTGGCGCGACGAGACCTCGGCGCTGCCCGGGGCCGCGCAGATCCGCCACGACATCGAGGCGCTCGCGCCGATGGCGCGGCTGCCGTGGTTCGAGCTGTTCGCCGAGCGCGCCGCGCAGGCGCCGCGCATCGAGCGGCGCGCGCTGGTGGAGGCGGCGCGCCGCGTGATGCGCGCCGACGGCATCGTGCGCGCGCAGGACCGGCTGTGGTGGCTGCTGCTGCGCCGCCGCCTGGGCGAGGTGCCGCCGGCCACCCTGGGCGGGGCGAGCGACAACGACCTGTCGCGGCTCGACGCGGCGCGTGTGGAGTCGATCGGCGTGTTCAGCGCCTTCCTGTCGCGTCTCGTGCCGTGGCCCGAGGTGGACGTGTCGATCGCCGAGGCGTCGGCCGACGGACTCGACGATGCCGGCGAGCGCTGGTACGGCCTGGTCATGTCGCGCTGGGAGCCGCGCGTGGTGGCGCCGCCGCGCGAGCTGCCCGACGGCGATCCGATGCTGCGCGCGCTGCGCGACATCCAGACCCTGCCGTGGATGCTCAAGCCGGTGCTGGTGCGCGCCTGGCACGACGCGATGGTCGAGATCGCCGGCGACGGCCCGCCCAACCCGACGGCCGCCGATTCGCTGCGGCTGGCGTGCGGGCTTCTGGATTGCCCGGTGCCCCCCGCGCTGGCCAGGCACTACATTGAGCCCGCCCGCAAGTGAGCGGTCGCCGGGCGCGCCCGCGCGGCGGGCGTCGTTCAAGCAAGGAGACCGTCGATGAACAAGCCTTCCAGCGTGGCGCGGGCCGCGGCGGCAGCGCTGCTGCTCGGCCTGGCCGGCAGCGGCGCGTTCGCGCAGGACGCCAAGGCGCTGTACGTCAAAAGCCTGGCCGCCACCTGCGCCAACTGCCACGGCACCAACGGCCGCGCCGTCGAGCGCTCCGAGGTGCCCGGGCTCGCCGGCATGCCGGCGGCCTACCTGGTCGAGCAGATGAAAGCCTTCAAGAGCGGCGCGCGCCAGGCCACGGTGATGCACCAGCTCGCCAAGGGCTACAGCGACGCGCAGATCGAGGCCATCGCCGCGTACTTCGCGGCCCAGCCGCGCTGAAGGAGGCGACCATGATGCAACGACGTTCCCTGCTGCAATCGGGTGCGGCGCTCTCGCTGCTCGGCTTGGCGGCCTGCGCCACGCCGATGCGCACGCCGTCGAAGGCGCGCGTGCTGGTGGTCGGCGGCGGCTACGGCGGCGCCACCGCGGCCAAGTACGTGCGGCTGCTGTCGGACTACAAGATCGACGTGGTGCTGGTCGAGCCGAACAGCGCGTTCGTGAGCTGCCCGATCAGCAACCTCGTGCTCGGCGGCAGCCGCAGCCTCGCCGACATCACCACGCCCTACGACCAGCTCGCGAAGAAGCACGGCGTGACCGTGGTGCGCGACATGGTGGCGAGCATCGACCCGGCGAAGAAGGTCGCGCTACTGGCCTCGGGCCCGAGCATCGCGTACGACAAGCTCGTGCTCAGCCCCGGCATCGACCTCATGTGGGACAGCGTGCAGGGCCTCAAGGCCGCCAACGACGCCGGCCAGATCCTGCAGGCCTGGAAGGCGGGGCCCGAGACGGTGGCGCTGCGCCGCCAGCTCGAGGCCATGCCCGACGGCGGCGTGTTCGCGATCACCATCCCCGAGGCGCCGTACCGCTGCCCGCCCGGGCCGTACGAGCGCGCGAGCGTGGTGGCCGGCTACTTCAAGACCGCCAAGCCGAAGAGCAAGGTGCTGATCCTCGACGCCAACCAGGACGTCACGTCGAAGGGCCCGCTGTTCAAGAAGGTGTGGGCCGAGCAGTACAAGGGCATCGTCGAGTACCGCCCGCAGCACAAGGCCAGCGCGGTCGACGCGCGCACGAAGACGATCAAGTTCGACGTGCAGGACGACGTGAAGGCCGACGTGCTGAACGTGCTGCCCAGCATGCGCGCCGGCGCGATCGCGCTGCAGACCGGGCTGGCCAACAGCAATGCGCGCTGGTGCAACGTGGACTACCTGACCTTCGAGTCCACCGCCGCGAAGGACATCCACGTGCTCGGCGACTCGATCCAGATCGCGCCGCTGATGCCCAAGAGCGGCCACATGGCCAACAGCCACGCCAAGGTGGCGGCCGCGGCGATCGTGGCGCGCCTGGCCGGCTGGGACGTCAACCCCGCGCCGATGCTGACCAACACCTGCTACAGCTTCGTCGACGCGCTGAACGTCATCCACGTGGCCAGCGTGCACGAGTACGTGGCCGCCGAGAAGACCTTCAAGACGGTCGCGGGTTCGGGCGGCGTGTCCGCCGGCCCGACCGAGCTGGAAGGCCGCTACGCCTGGAACTGGGCGCGCACGATCTGGGCCGACGCGCTGGCCTAGCACGCGCGGGGCCGGCCCTGCCGATCAGGGCTGGCCCATCACCGACGCGGTGGCGACGAGCTCGTCGAACAGCGCCAC